>JAXHMK010000009.1:365000-665000 GCA_034521495.1 Balneolaceae bacterium | reverse complement strand
GGAGAAGCTGGAGCTTCACACAGGCATTCCGAAGCCGGAGCTTCGGAACGAGTTAAGGTTGACGAATTGGATAGCGCAGTTGACTCGCTCGCTCATGTTTGCGAGTCAGGAAAAGGGCACAAGCGGGGACGCTTGCGCCATCCCCTTTTTTTTTACTCGTTACGAAGGTCCCCCTTCGTAACGGCATAACTGAAGCTCCTGCTTCTATTCATTCATCACACCCGCTAACAAATATCCAGTCCTCCGGATGGTTGAGCGGAAGCGGAGCTTCCAAAAACGGGTGTTCCGAAGGAGACCTTCGGAACAAGTAGAAGCGACGATTTGCAGCCGTGGGAAAGAGTGACCAAAAAGAGTGCCCCGAGGCGGGAGATCTGTATTGATAATAATGAGTGAAGCCGAGGGGCAGATTTGGTAAACGTTGTTCAAACCGACCAACCCTCATCTCAAGCAGACGTGAGGGATCTCCTAAACAAGACCTTGTCCTTAATCAACGAGATGCTCACGAATCAGGGAAAGGGTCACAAGCGGGGACGCTTGCGCCATCCCGTTATTATAACTCGTTCCAAAGGTCCTCCTTTGGAACTACTAATCGAAGCTACACGCTTTACCAGTCAGACTCATAAACACCAGTCATAAGAAACTCAAACACTACAGACATTTTACCAGAAGCAGAGCTTCCACTCGGGTATTCCGAAGGAGACCTTCGGAATAAGTAAACAAGTAGAAATTAGTCGTTCTGAATGACAGGTGGGGAGGAGTGTTATCGACGTGAGGGTTCTCAATAATAAAGTCCCTACTTTGGAAAAAGCAAAAATATCAACATCCAGGAGGTCTCTGAGAAGGCGGGCCTGAGCATGGAGGAGGTCCGCCACCAGGAGGTCCGCCACCGCCATCATCATTGTTATTTCCTCCACCGTCATCTCCACCACCGCCACCATCATTTTCGCCACCGGTAGAACCATCATCATTATTTCCCCCTCCACTGCCAGTTCCACCGCCACCAGGTCCCCCGCCCTCAGCAATTAAATGAACATTCCTGAGATAATATCTTCTTTGCGAGAATGCGTTTGCGGTTTCTGTATTATTCTGAAAGGAAACATGTTGGCTTGGATCACTTTCGGTACGAAAGGTAACTCTTAAATAATGTGGCACTGCAACCGTATCCGGTTCAAGATCAAACTCAAGCCCAGAGAGGTATAAATCATATCTTACAGTATCTAATGAAGCACTGCTGCGAACCAATTCCACAACTCTGCCGTCTCTTTGTACTGTAACTGTATCTCCGTTTAGGTCAACAAATCTAAGTATATTGCTTGGCATAGATGCATTGGCTGGTTGTATTACGTCTACAGCCCTCTTTAACTCTTCCTGGAATACATCCGTAGATACATCGGCAAACATTTGCATATCATTGTAGAGACGATTGTCCACTGAATTTTGAAGGATAAATGAGTTCACTCCAAAGATCATCAGCGTCAACATGCCGACAATAATAAAAGAAAAAACAAGATCTAATCGAATACCCATGGTGTTCTCTTTATTTTTTTACAATGGCAGTATAGCCGTTCTAAACTCTGCCAACATATCATAATCATCTCCTGATTCGGTCTCTTCATATATTTGAACTGTAGCCCTTCTCCCGGTTTGCCCGTGAAGGATTGTTTCTTCACTGCTAAGTTCCACGGTTGCATAGTAAACTTTTCCAATTTGTGAGGTGTACTGTCGTCTTTTATCCTCATCCGTCACATCGTCCAGATCTCCGAAGCGATTGTCAAGTTGTCCATAATCATAAGAGTACGACTGCAGTTCCTCGATCAGATCTTCACCAATATTTATGGCATCGTTCCTTTCCTGAGTCTCTACAGTTGTCTCAACCGCTTCCACATGCATCGATCCTATATTCAATGAAATAATTGAAAGCAGAACGATTGCGGCCAGTGCTAATAATGTTTGTCCTGTTGACATATCTTAAAAGTTAATTCCAGTACATTAAAACATATTCGTTGTTGTCTTCCTGTTCTAATTGAGGAAGAGAATTGGCAAATTCCTCGTCATAAATTACAGATGGACGACCATTCATTTGAAACGTATCTGAAACAATAGCTCCACGAAATGAACCTGCAGAACCACCTATGGTTACACTTGCATATGGTGCATAAACCAATGCTGAATTTTCAGGCGTACCCATTAAATTCACTTCATCACCATACGTGATTAGATTACCATCAAATGTAGGATTCCCCGCTATTTTAATTGACACATCACTTGAACCAGCGAATAAAAGTCCTCTGAATGTGCCATTCCCCGTGTAATCGATGTCGTCAGTTCCTTTATAGTAGATTGTAAAATTCTTTGATTCACCGGATGAATTTATATTACCATTGCCAAGTTCCAAAGTATTCTCAACATAAATGGACAAGTGACCATCACCATTTAATTGTAGATCTTTGCTTAAATCTAAATCTTTGACGTAAAGTTTACTCTCAGTGTCTTCGCTTCCTGTATTAATAGTTGTATTCCTGGAAGTAAACGAATTGTACATCGCGCCCTGTCCTGTAAAATCTAATGTTTCATTATTGCTGTTATAAGTGCTCGTACTACTGTTTACTGGAAATTGAGGAAAGACAGGATTCGTATGTGTAATGGGTTCTCGAAGCATATGTATATTATCTACAGTGCCGCTTGACAAATCTTCATACTCCGATTGCAACATATCAGCATCAACAAAATATAGATCTCCGTCCACATCAGCATTACCTCTGCCACTAAAGTTGCTGAATGTCTTATTCACACTCACATCACCTTCAACGTAACCATTTCCCAAATCCATACTACTTTCAGAATGAATAGCTTTGTCAACAGATGCTCCAGTCCACTCAGAAGTCCCTCCTTTGGTTAAACCCACACTAACCCTGTAATCTGTTTCGTCAAAGCGGCCCGTAGAATTAATGACCAGGAGTGTATCTGCCTGATTGGTTACCTGGAGATTGTAAGATCCTGCTAAATCTTCCCAGTCTGCAAATCCGGTTGATGACGGGTATGCATAGGATTCACCCTCTTCAGGTGCAAAATCGCTGTCTGAATCATTTCTGATATCATTAATTGCCACTAATGCAGCACTGTTTGCAATATTCGAAGCTTGCAACTGACTAAAACTTTCAATGTTTCTAAATTCAGATTGAAATAAAGCATTGCGTAATGCACTCGAATAAGTCAACATCGAGAAGATAAGAGCAGAAACAATAAAGATGGCATATTTACCCATAAAAACCTCTATCTGTTAGAGAAAAGTAGTACTCAACCTCTATTTGATTGTTTAATTTTCGAGTCGTAGTGTAAACTTTTTTAAAAATTGTACCGATTAACACTAACTGACTTTACCCCAAATTAGTCTTTAATATTAAATAAAATTAATATAAAATACTAATCCACTATAAATATACGACTAATTTCAGATATCTATTCATTATTTGTTTTTAACTAATCCAAAATGAAATTATGATATATTTCATTCCAATTTACCAGTTAAGCTATTTTCAATACATAGGAGGCTTTGAAATACCCATCTGTCGGTTGTTTTTACCGGCTGATGGGTGTCCCCAACCCGTCAGCCCGCACATACAGCGTGCAGACGGGCAGTAATGCAAAGCCCTCATATACGTAATAACGTTTCAAATGGATAAACTTATATTCCAGGCATGATAAATTGCACACTTTGTAAAAGCCCCGACACAGATCACCTACACACTAATAATCTTTACAATTATCTTATTTGCCGACATTGCGATCTTGTATTTGTAAAACCGGGAGAACGTCCTGCACCGGAAGAGGAAAAAAAGCGATACGACCAGCATGAAAATAACCCGGAGGATGAACGCTACAGGAATTTTTTAAGCCAACTTTTTGATCCGCTCAAAGAAAAATTAGAACCCAATAGTTACGGGCTGGATTATGGATCCGGCCCCGGGCCCACTCTCAGCATTATGCTGGAAGAAGTAGGACACTCCATGGAAATTTATGACCCCTATTATGCAAAAAACGAATCTGTCCTGCAAAACAAGTACGACTTTATCACCTCAACAGAAACCGTAGAACATTTCTACAATCCGGCAGAAGAGTTTGAAAAGTTATGGCCGATGCTAAAACCCGGAGGTTATTTTGGTATCATGACACTTCTAAGGCCGGAAGATGAACCGTTTTCTGAGTGGCACTACACCTACGATGAAACTCACGTATCCTTTTATTCCAGGAAAACATTCCGGTGGCTGGCCGATCAACTGAATGCAGAACTTTCTTTTGAGGGGAACCGCGTGATCATTCTTCAAAAAAGCTTGTGATTTGCAAGTTGGCTCGAAGGACACAAGTCGGGAGACTTGCGCCAGTCAATGATACTTAGCAACACCCATCAGACGGCTGGTTTTGCCGTCAGATGGGTAGGCAGCAAATTGTTACCCCCGTTAACCCTTTTAACTCGTTCCGAAGGAGAACCTTCATATCTGTTTAGCGCAAAAAGACACGCAGCTCCAGACCATTCACATCGTGTCGCCCTCTCCCCCAACCCCTCTCCCCGCGGGAGAGGGGCGAAGGGGTGAGGGCGACACACCGGTTTTGCCAGTGATTCATGTTTTTTTATTTACCAAATCGCTAAACAGGTACGAACCTTCGGAACAAGTAGAACTTGTGCAGACGGTGGTCCAAGTTACCTCGAAGAGATCCCTACGGGGCAAACTTGAACCAGTTAGTATGCAGAAAGATTTTTATATGAGGTTGACTGTTTTTCATCATACATTTTGAGAAAGAAAATCAATCTTAAAATTATGGATTCGAAAGATATTAGAGAACTGCAGGCACCTCTCAAAAAAACCTACAAGGAGAATCCCGAAGCGGCCCTGGTAACATTAAAAGCATCAGGTAAACTGGACGAATGGAATTTCTTGCAAAATCGAATACAGGCCAGGCGATGGTAAAAGCCGGCCTGCATCCGGCAACGGGAGGTAACGGCTTATCTGTATGTTCCGGCGATATGCTTCTGGAAGCGTTGGCAGCCTGCGCCGGCGTAACCCTGAACGCAGTTTCAACGGCTATCGATTGTCCCCTGGAGAATGCAACCATCACAGCCGAGGGAGATCTTGACTTCAGGGGAACCCTGGGTGTTTCAAAAGAAGCACCGGTTGGATTTAAAGAGATTCGGCTTCATTTCGACCTGCAAACCGATGCGTCCGATGATCAAGTAGCATCTCTTTTAAAGCTCACCGAGCGATATTGTGTAGTCTATCAAACGCTGGTATCTAAACCGGATATTACAATCACCCATAATAAATAATATGAATTCGATATAGAAAAAGCTTTTAAAATCCCACTTCGAAGGTGGAGGCGAACGAAGTAAGCAGGAGGATGACCGTATAAATACAAGTTAGTGCTAAATATTCAAATTTAGAGATTAATTACATTTCTTTTCATCCCCCATTGCCCCCTTTAAAGAAGAATTATTATGTGAACTCACATTAAAGTAATAATCTTATGAAATCTATAAAAGGAAAAATTGTTGATCCGGTTTCCCGGCAAATCTTCAACGGTGCGCTCAAAATTCAGAATCAAAAAATTGTTGAGATTCGGAAAGTTGAATCGGTACCCGACCGATATATCATGCCCGGGTTGGTCGACTCGCACATTCATATTGAGAGTTCCATGCTGGTGCCATCAGAATTTGCACGACTTGCCGTTCGGCATGGTACTGTAGCTACTGTTTCTGATCCGCATGAAATTGCCAATGTTTGCGGAATAGAAGGTGTGGAATATATGATCAGAAATGGGAAGAAAGTTCCGCTGAAATTTTACTTTGGCGTACCCTCTTGTGTTCCTGCAACTCCATTTGAAACTTCCGGAGCGGAACTGGATAAGGATGATGTAGCTGAACTGCTAAAACGTGATGAAATACACTATCTCTCTGAGATGATGAACTGGCCGGGAGTTTTAAATGATGAACCGGATGTTTTGGCAAAGATCAAATCTGCACTCGATCTCGGCAAACCCGTTGACGGCCATGCGCCCGGACTTAAAGGCAATAAAGCCCGGAAATATGCCTCTGCTAATATTTCTACAGATCATGAGTGCTTTACCAAAGAGGAAGCAGTGGACAAGCTCAACGCCGGAATGTTCATTGCTATCCGTGAGGGGAGCGCTGCTAAGAATTTCGATGCGTTGGTTGGCCTTTTTGATGATTTTGCGGAGAAACTCATGTTTTGTTCTGATGACAAGCATCCGGACGATCTGATTCGCGGTCACATCAATAAATTGGTAACTCGAACCCTCTCCCTTGGATATGATCTGTTTGATGTTCTGCATGCCGCGTGTGTACTGCCTGTTCGTCATTACAAGTTAAATGTTGGGTTGCTGCAAAAAGGAGATCCGGCGGATTTCATTATTGTTGATCGCCCGGAGTCAATGAATATTCAACAGACCTGGATTGATGGTAATCCTGTTTTTAAGGACAGTGAAATTCTGTTTCCTGAAATCGACGCGAGTCAGATCAACAATTTCAAACCATACCCTGTTGAGCCGAATGATTTCATACTGAAATCAAACAAGAGTGAACAGCCGGTCATTGTTACCAGGGATGGACAGTTGGTAACGGAGAAAGAAACTGTAAAGCTTGAGATCAAAAATGGGGCCGTTCAGGCAGATCCTGACCGCGATATTTTGAAAATTGCCGTCGTCAACCGATACGAAAAGCAACCACCGGCACTGGCTTTTATTAAAAATTTTGGGATTAAAAATGGCGCGATTGCCTCATCGGTTGCTCATGACTCACACAATATCATTGCCGTGGGTTCTTCCGAACATTATATAAGCAGAGCCGTCAATCTAATCATGAAGAATCGAGGTGGCATCTCTGCTGTTTCCAAACATCAGGAGAAAATTCTGCCGTTACCCATTGCCGGACTTATGAGTGATCAACCCGGAGAAGAGGTTGCAGCCAGCTACGAACGTCTAACTAAAATGGCCCGGGATTTAGGAAGCAAGCTGCACTCCCCTTTCATGACGATCTCATTTATGGCGCTACTTGTAATCCCAAGTTTAAAACTCAGCGATAAAGGTTTATTTGACGGGGATACCTTTGAATTTGTGGAGCAGTGAAGGGTAGTATTTGAGTATCAAGGATTGAGTACTAAGCTTATTAAGGCTATACCAAGATGTGTCTTACTCAAGGCACTTCTTACCCGTTCAGCTAAAACAGACGGTAATTGATAGAAACCTCGAAGTCTATATCTCTATTCAATATTTATTACACTCGACTAAAGCCAACCACTCTAAAAATCGTCGCATCAATTGGATATTTAGCTACGCTGTATTATTCTTTTCAATCAAATCTGCTCTTGAAAATGAGTGTTGGAGAAATGTCCAATCACAATCCTGTATCTATTATTTTAGAATTAGTACTATTCGGTCTGAATCGAAGTATTTATTTCCGTTGGTTTTAACCAACGGTTGACAATCCCTGTAAAATAGAGTGGCTTTAGCCACATTTTTACTGTTTGTTATTTTTCTATTTGTATGAACCGGAAATACCAAAATCCTTACAATTTCAGTTTCTGCATCTCACTTCCTTTGTATTTTTTTGACTTTTAAGTACCAAAAGATACACTTGAGCAAAGGACTTTTTTCTTGCTAAGAACTGCTTCAGAAAATGTAATACCTGTTAATTTGCTTAAACGTAAATTTATGAATGTGGCTAAAGCCAAAATGGGAAAGCTTTTCTAAATCCGTCAGCTAAAGCAGACGGTAATAGATTTCCTAAAACACTAAACGAGCCTCTGAAGAAATTACCCAGGGCTTTAGCCAGATATTTACTCGTGCCGAAGGTCTCCTTCGGTACGCCAACCCGTAGCTTTCTGATCATTGAAGCCTCGGCGCAGTTGACCGCTTCCATTCACTCTTCATACAACAGAATAGCAATACAACTCTCCGGACAGTTTTCCAGAAGCGGAGCTTCTACATTCAGTGTTCCGAAGGTCTTCCTTCAGAACAAGAAAATGTAATCTAACTTAATTTACGACTCAGATTCCAACGCTTCGTCAACCAAGAAGCTAACATGAGCCGCGTGAGCCATTGTTTCGTTATTTACGCTGTCCTTCTCCTCCATCAAACCACGAATATATTGCAGATTATGGAGGGCCGCTGATTTTGCAAGATTATCATGCTGATCGCTTTCAAGAACTGCCGTAAGCACTTTCACATACTCAACCTGGGCATTTTGCCTGAATGTATTCACATTGCCTTGTGCATCAGCATCAAAGATGGCACCGGTTAGATCGCGTACTACATCCGCCGCAGCGTACGTATTTCCGTATGTTCTGGAATCCGTGAGTCTCTTCATCGTATTTGGATGGAGGATGTGAGTGATTACGCTAATCTGCATACCCAGAACTAAATCATGAACTTTAGGATCTTCCGTATCACCATAAAAATTAAATCCACGCCGTTGTGCCTGTAGATATTTATAGACCTCGTGCGATTGCTCAAAAGCATCCGGGGCGAACAGATATTCAGACAGGTAACTCATCGCCTGCCTTTGTTTCTCTGCAGGAACGGGTGTGTAAGGTTGAGTTCCTCCCTCCTGCCCGATAAATGCCCGGTCTCTGTAAACTCCACCAATTTGTCGTGAAATTACAGTAGTCTGAGTTCCCCTGTGCCCCATAACTGACACAAATGCATTGCGCAGTTCCTGGTACGACTGGCCTTCACGGGTTCCATATTTTTCCACTAATCCATCCAGGAGATGTTTACTCAGCTCAATCCGTTCCACAGAGTATCCTACCGGATCACTTGACATATCACGGATCATCACTCTTGGATCAATTCCGTTGCCCGATGATCGCATATCATCTGCATCATTTCCAAAAGCCAGTTCCGGATCTGTTGAACGTGATAGAATTTCTTCAAGACGCTCTTGCTCAGCTTCAGGATCGTTCAATGCAGGAGAATATCCATATTCAATAGCCCAAACGTCGTAAGGTCCGGGTTTAAGATCGTAGTAACGTCCCTGCTCATCCCGGTTCGGGTTTACATTAATGGAGTGATAATCCATAACCGACCCGCTCAAGCTGCTTTCATCATCACGTTCCGGGTTATAAATTTCTTCAGGTGAAAAAATTGAACTTGCCTGCATATTGTGATTTAAGCCTAATGTATGCCCCACTTCATGGAGAATAAGCCGGGTCATCGCCTCTTTTTGGAGGCCGTCCAGATCTTGTTCACCGGCATCATCCATCAGTAAAATTGCACTTGCGGCAAATTGTCTGTCTTCACTCAGAAACTGATCAATATTACAGTATCTCGGATCCATCGCTTCGTTCAAATCAGCCGATGAGTTAAATGTACCCGTAAAAAGGTCCTCCGACCTGGTATATGCCCGAAAAGCAGCCCATTCCAGCATAATATCCGCGCCCAAAATTTGGCCGGTTCTTGGGTTCACAAAACTTGGCCCGTACCCGCCAAAAGGAGGTTCGGGTGAGGAGGTCCAGCGCAGAACATTATACCGTATATCGCCCGCATCCCAATCAGCAGAATCCGGTTGTACTTTCACCCGGATCGCATTTTTGAATCCGGCCTCCTCAAACGCTTCATTCCATGCAAGCGTTGCGTTTTTTATCGTTTCCCTGAATCCGGTTGGTGTAGTGTTTTCAATCCACCATACAATCGGTTCCACAGGTTCTGAGAGTTCTGCGTCCGGATTTTTCTTTTCTAATTTCCATCGATGAATCAAATCATAGAACGGAGTGGCACTTGTTGAAATCTGATCATCTTTTTGTGTGATAAAATAACCAACGCGAGGATCATCGAACCGTAGTTTATAATCGTTTTCCGGCATTTCAATAAACGTATGCTGAAATTGTACCGTAACGGACCGGCCATCTGTAATTGCATCACTTGTAGAACCACGTACATAGGGAGATTCATAAACATATTCTACAACAACGTCTGTATTTTCGGGATAGCTGCGAATCTCAGCATATTTACTTTTATCACTGCTCAGCTGGCCAAGGGAATACTCTCCGGGACGAGATCGCGGATTCGGACTCGGCTTAACCTGATGCAAACTTTCTGAGAGGAAAAGCGGATCTGCACTAATCAGTATTCTTCCATTCTCTTCATCATTCACTTCAATTTTTGAAGAAAAAAGTACAGCGTCAGAAATATTCGCTGCCGCCGCCCGGCTTAATGGGCTCTCATCATCGAAATAGAAACTGTTGTTTACATGGACGAACTCAATCTTGTCGAAATATTTTCGAACTTTTATAATCTTGTTATCGCGGAACGCTCCTCTGAAGTGACCCACCTCCGGAACTCCATCACTTGACATACCAAAATAGATAAATTCTTTGTCGAGCTGATCTTTTTGAATTTCCAATTTAGTTGAGCCATCCGTGGTATCCTGGTAAACAGTAAAAAGGCCTTCATACACCGTTGATTTTTCAATGGCTGACTCAAAATCTGATTTTTCCTCTTTTGAGCTTTCTGAAGTGGCGATCTTACTGATGTTCTTTGTATTTGAACAGGCGGATATCGACATGAGAAACAATAATCCGATGATTCCCCAAATACCGTTCCGGGAAAATAAAAACATAACGGTTCTATAGTTTTGGTTGGTGTTTAATAGATAGTGTCTCTAAGAAAACGTCAATCTCTGCGTTCCACTCGCCCCAAAAATGCTCATGTACACGTAGTACACTGCGCCGCTTTTTGGGACTTCGAACGCGACCTTGACGTTTTCTTAGGACACTATGAGTTTTCTTACAAACACTAGATAGCAAAAGTTCGTGCGGAGCGAGAAATAGAATCTCAATTGTTGCTAATAAAAAGAAAAATCAGCATACGTCCCTCTCCCTTCAAAAAGCAGGCTACATAAATAAAAAAAGCCCGGACCGAAAAAGATACAGGCTTTAAAAAAATTAAGATTCGGCTATTTTCAGCCGATTCTCAGCAATTGCAAGCTTGGTTTCAATATCATCGCTTCTGTATTTGAGCGAATTTAGCTTTTCTCTGATATCATCCCGGTGCTTCAAGGCTTCGTCCCTGTCTATCTCGGTTGATTTTTCGGCCTTTTCAGCAAGAATTGTTAATTGATTATTGCTCATCTCAACAAAACCGCCACTTACAGCAAAATTTAATTCTTTTTCTCCCTTTTGTTTGATGACAATTTTTCCAATGCCAAGAGAAGAAACAATAGGAGCGTGGTTATGCAGCATCTGGAAATCACCACTGCTGCCCGGTACGCGTACACCTTCAACCTGACCCTCGAATCGAGAACCTTCTGGTGTTAAAAGTTGTGCTTGATAAGTTGTTGCCAATGTGCTTCTCCGTTTTAGGCTTCTGCTTCAGCAAGAATTCGTTTTCCTTTCTCCTGAGCCTGCTCAATCGTACCCACAAGGTGGAATGCATTTTCAGGGAGATCGTCCATTTCACCGTCCAGAATCATGTTAAATCCTTTAATGGTTTCCTCAATTTTTACATACTCACCAGTTTGACCGGTAAACTGTTCAGCTACAAAGAATGGCTGGCTCAGGAATCGCTGAATCCGACGTGCACGCGACACAACCAGTTTATCTTCATCTGAGAGCTCATCCATACCAAGAATGGCAATAATATCCTGCAAATCTTTGTATTTCTGTAGAATTTCTTTCACTTCCTGGGCACACTTGTAGTGAGCTTCTCCCACAACTTTAGGGTCCAAAATTCGGGATGTAGAATCCAGCGGATCCACAGCGGGATAGATACCAATTTGTGTCAATGCCCGGCTCAATACAGTTGTTGCATCCAGGTGAGAAAATGTTGTAGCAGGTGCGGGGTCAGTAAGATCATCGGCAGGTACATATATCGCCTGTACTGATGTAATTGACCCGTTCTTTGTTGATGTAATACGCTCTTGCAGATCACCCATCTCGGTAGCCAGCGTTGGCTGGTAACCAACAGCCGAAGGCATACGTCCCAGAAGTGCAGATACCTCGGAACCAGCCTGGGTAAATCGGAAAATGTTATCTATAAAAAGAAGAATATCACGAGATACCTCATCCCGGAAATACTCTGCTACTGTTAACCCGGAAAGTGCTACACGTGCACGTGCTCCCGGCGGCTCATTCATCTGGCCAAATACAAGTGTTGCCTGGGATGTATTTAAAACATCGTGATCTACTTTGGAGAGATCCCATTCGCCCTCTTCCATCGATTTCTTAAATTCGTCGCCATAGTTGATAACCCCTGATTCAATAAATTCACGAAGAAGGTCATTTCCTTCACGGGTTCGCTCTCCAACGCCGGCAAATACAGACAAACCACCGTGTTGCTTCGCAATATTGTTAATCAACTCCTGGATCAATACGGTTTTACCTACACCGGCACCTCCAAATAACCCAATTTTACCCCCTTTGGCATATGGGCAGAGAAGGTCAATTACCTTAATACCGGTTTCAAGCATTTCACTGCTGGTGGCTAAATCTTCAAAAGCCGGTGCATCACGATGGATGGGATAAGATCGTTTTCCCTCCGGCGCTTCAATTCCATCAATGGCTTCACCTACAACATTAAAAAGACGGCCTCGAATATCTTCGCCAACCGGCATTGAGATAGAATCTTCGGTATCGATAACTTCAGTATCTCGTACCAGTCCATCGGTAGAATCCATTGCAATAGTTCGCACCCTGTCTTCACCCAGATGTTGTGCTACCTCCAGGTAAAGTTTTGATCCGTCTTCTCTTTCTATATACAGGGCATTTAAAATTTGGGGGAGTTGACCGTGGTCGAAATCAACGTCGACAACCGGTCCAATAACTTGTGCTACGGTTCCTTTATTCATTCAATTAGTCGTTTTTGGCTAATCAGCCGGGATAGATTATTTCGAATTTCTTGAGTTTTATGTCACGAAATACGTTACTCATGACAGCTTGAAAAGTTACCTCTTTCTATTTCAAAAATCAAAAAGTTTGGCTTGATTTTTATCCAACATCTTCTGAAAAAACGAGTACTAATAAACGCTGGCGTTTTGCTTTATTCTGGTTGCCATTCGCAGCAGAACCAACTTTAATCCGGATTATACAGGTAAGAATATAAAATAGAAGTTAGGTGAATGATATCGTTTCATATATCGACTATCGAATATAGCTCAAATTTGAATATTGCAGCAAAAGCCTTTGAAATTTTCCCATGCACTGCATTCACAACCAAATTTCTTGATGAATAAAACGGGTTTAATGGATGAGGTACGGCTCAAAAGAGATGGAGGAGAAGTTACCCCGAAATTGATACTTTATAATATATAAAGTAAATAATATCAATAATTTGTAAAATTTTAAAAGTGGAAACTGAAAATAATTGGTATAGGTAGGCCTTGAATAGTTGGCGGGTAAAAGGACAACGATTGAACCGTGAAATGAATCCTTTCATACCGGTGAGTAGCGAATTTTAAAGTTTTTGGGCGATATGGACCATTGAAAGGATTCCACGGTGAACTCGTGTCCGCCGCCAAGTATTCACAGCCTTGATTTTTTCGTTCTTTTGTATCAAGACAAAAGAACAAGCATGTGCAACAAATTTACATCATAAAAATGGGGTAAGTCCTCAGATGGAGATCTCAAAATCTCTTCTGCATAAAAGGACAGTAAACCTGTTCGATTAATAAATGCGGACTATTGCGCTCCTCTCCTATGTAAAATGGGAAGAGTAGCGACTTTCATTGACTACATTTGATAAATTATGAATCGAACTCAGGCAGATACGAAAGAATGAAGATCTTCCCTGTTGTCAGTCGATATTACTACAAAGCACAACCTTAACTCGGGAACGTGTAAAGTAACACTCAGATATTCTCAGTCATCATTAGCAAAAAGACGATCAAACCTCTATATTTAAAACTGTTTTATTTACAGAATTTAGCTTCATTAAAAGCTGATTTTCGAGCGAATTCAAACATTTAAAAATCAAAGGTATAATTGGAAACTGAAGCTACTGCACGGTCGGTAAGTATTGATCTACTTTTAACGTTTGATGAGAAGGGTACACTGAGTTATTCGGATGCGAATAAACTTGAGCCCAGAGAACGAGCACAAGTGCGAGAGTATGTGCAGAATATTCTGAGAAGGAGAAGTTACCTCGATTTTATCATCAATGAATTTTCGAGTATTACCGTAGAGGATATGAAACCTCTGCTTAAAAATATTTTGCGGCTGGGTTTGTATGAACTGGTGTTTATGAGCGGTACTCCCGATTACGCATCCATCAACGAGGCAGTTGATATTGCCAAGTACAATTTGGGGTCTAAATCAGGCGACCTGGTGAATGCAATTCTCAGAAATATTCAGCGCGATATCGACAATCTGCCAAAACCTGCTTTTAAAGACAGAACAAAACTTGTGGCAACTACTTTTTCACATCCCGAGTGGATGGTAAAACGGTGGGTAAAACGATTTGGCGAACGCGAAGCTTTCCAGTTAATGCAGGCCAATAATCAGCGCCCCCACTACTATGTTCGTGTGAATAACCTGCGCACCAAGACAGAGAATTTTAAATTGCGAATGGAGAAGCTGGACATTGAATATAAGGAGAGCGACTGGCTTCCCGGTTATTTTAAAGTGGAATCCGTTGCACCCTTTATCGCCAAGGATTTGATTAAGAAAGGAATCTGCCTTGTGCAGGATATTGCCGCTGGCTTTGCTCCCACCATTGTTGAACCGATGCCCGGAGAAAATATTTTTGATATCTGTGCAGCACCCGGCACAAAAACCATTGTAATGGCTGATATGATGGAAGCTGAAGGATCCATCACGGCTATTGACATCAACTCAGACAGGCTTGAACTACTCGCCAGAAGCGCAATGGACTATCATGCTGAAAATATAAAAATACGAAGAGCGGATGCCAGGGATCTGGATCTCAGACTGGCTGATGGGGTCCTGCTTGATGCACCGTGTACAGGAACAGGCGTTTTGAGTAAACGTGCCGATCTCCGCTGGAAACGAACAGAACAAGATCTGGAAGATTGCATCAAACTTCAGGAAGAGTTATTGGATGAAGCGGCCAACCATGTAAAACGAGACGGGCGTTTGATCTACAGTACATGCTCTATCGAACCGGAGGAGAACTGGGAGCAGATCCAGAAGTTCCTCGACAATTATGATAATTTTGAGCTCGAACCACTCGATGACTTTCTGCCGGAAAGCGTTTTGGCTGAAGACGGCTTAGCTTATCAAACACTGCCGCATGTCCACAATTGCGACGGACATTTTGGCGTTCGGTTAGTTCGGGTAAAATAATTTTTTAAAACCGCCGAGGGCGCAGGGGTACGCTGAGAATAATCTTAGCGTATCTCTGCGCTCTTTGCGGTTAAACAATAAATGATTTATGAGCAAAACACAGGATATACCAAAACAATACGATCCTTCCACCACAGAAGAAAAGTGGTACGACTATTGGGAAGAGAACGGCTATTTCCATTCTGAACCGGATGACCGCGAATCGTTTGCGGTTGTGATTCCGCCTCCGAATGTTACCGGTGTTCTGCACATGGGGCACATGCTCAATAACACTATCCAGGATGTTCTGGTGCGCCGTGCACGTATGCTTGGTAAAAATACCTGCTGGGTTCCCGGCACCGATCACGCCTCGATTGCAACGGAAGCAAAAGTTGTACAAAAGCTTCGGAAAGAAGGCATTACAAAACGAGATTTAACCCGCAATGAATTTCTGAATCATGCATGGGAATGGACTGAGGAACACGGGGGCATTATCCTTCAGCAGCTTCGTAAACTTGGTGCCTCCTGCGACTGGAAACGAACTCGCTTTACGCTTGAAGATGAGCTCTATGATACAGTTATCGACTGTTTTATTGATCTCTATGAGCGCGGCTATATCTATCGAGGACTCCGAATGGTAAACTGGGATCCCGCTGCTCAAACTGCTCTGAGTGATGAAGAGGTAATTCACAAAGAGGTGCAGTCCAAGTTTTATCATGTAAAATATCCAATTAAAGATTCGAATGAATATGTAACCATCGCAACAACCCGCCCCGAAACCATTTTGGCGGATACGGCTGTTTGTGTAAATCCTGATGATGAGCGATACCAGGATCTGATTGGTAAAACGGTGATTATCCCGATAGTTAATCGTGAAGTGAAAGTAATTGCCGATGAATATGTTGATCCCGAATTCGGGACTGGCTGCCTTAAAATCACTCCTGCACATGATGAGAACGATTATGAGATTGGGCAAAAGCATGATCTGGAAATTATCGACATGCTCAACCCCGACGGAACACTTTCTGATGATGCCGAACACTACATCGGCAAAGATCGGTTTGAGGCTCGAAAATTAATCACGTACGACTTAGAAAAAGCGGGACTTTTGGTAAAGGTCGAAGAGATGGCGAACAAAGTCGGTTATTCAGAAAGAACTGATTCTGTTATTGAACCGCGATTGTCTCTTCAGTGGTTTTGCAAAATGGATGAGCTGAGTAAACCTGCTCTCGAAAATGTGATGAACGATGAAGTTCAGTTTCATCCGGCGAAGTTCAAAAACAGCTACAAACACTGGATGGAAAACATTCGTGACTGGTGCATTTCGCGTCAGTTGTGGTGGGGACATCAGATTCCGGCCTGGTATTTTGGACAAGGTGAAGAGGATTATGTAATCGCCAAAACCAAAGAAGAAGCTCTCGAAAAAGCGCAAAAGAAATCAGGAGAAGAGTTGACGATTGAAGATCTCCGCCAGGACGAAGATGTTTTGGATACCTGGTTCTCCTCGTGGCTCTGGCCGATGTCTGTTTTTGATCCCGATTTTATCAAAAACAAAGAGCCCAACAAAGAATTAGAATACTATTATCCTACTCAGGATTTAGTAACCGCCCCCGAAATAATGTTTTTCTGGGTTGCCCGGATGATTATGGCCGGGTATGCCTTTGCCGGTGAAAAACCGTTCAGCAATGTCTATTATCACGGAATCGTTCGCGACGAGAAACGGCGTAAGATGTCGAAATCTTTAGGGAATTCACCTGATCCACTGGAACTGATTGACCAGTATGGGGCTGACGGAACCCGTGTTGGCATGCTCTTCGCCTCTCCTGCCGGGAATGACCTGTTGTTTGATATTGCACTTTGTGAGCAAGGGCGAAATTTCTCCAATAAAATATGGAACGCCTACCGGTTTCTCACCATGAATATGGAGGAGGATGAGACCTACACGCCAACAACCGAAATAGATCCAGAGAATCTGGCAGACAAATGGATGATGGGCCGCATTCAAACGACGCTGGAAGAGATGGAGGACGATTTTTCCAAGTACCGGTTGAATGAAGCTCTTAAAAAAATCTACTCACTCGTGTGGGATGATTTTTGTGATTGGTACATCGAGGTTTGTAAAGCAGACCAGCCCGGAGAAAACATGCCGAAAGAAAACCTGGAACGAGCACTCGGTTTCTTTCGAAATGTTGATGAAAATGCTTCACCCATTCACACCGTTCATTACAGAAGAGATTTGGCAGAGAATCCAGGATCGGTCTGAAGAGGAAGCATTGACCATCAGTTCGTGGCCTGAAATGACCGGAGAAACCTTTGACGATTCTATCACACTCTTTAAAACCGTTCAAGCCCAAATTTCGGCCATTCGGAATATCCAGGCAGAAATGAATCTCTCGCCAAAAGCTGAGCTGATAATTATCATCAAACCAAAAGATGAGAAACTGTCTGAGAAGCTGGCTACTGCCGAATGGATCTTCAAAAAACTCCTGGCTGTAGAGTCGATCACTTTTGATGTTCATGCAGAAAAACCGGAAGCATCTGCTGCATCTGTTGTAAGCGGATCGGAAATCTATATTCCCCTAAAAGGTTTAATTGATCTTGAAAAAGAACGAGAACGCATTCAAAAAGAGATCAACCGGCTGGAAGGATTTCTTAAAAGTGTTGAGAAAAAACTGGCTAATGAGCAGTTTGTAGAAAACGCGCCGGATGCTGTAGTAGAAAAAGAGAGGCAGAAAAAGGCGGATACGCATTCGAATTTGGAGAAACTGCGAAAGCAGTTGGAGGAATTTGAGGCCTAAAGAGATAAAAATTCACGGAAATTGTCGCGATTGACGCCCTTTACGGTTGCATTGTAATTTTTGACAAATGTTTTTGGAAACCGAATTTTTCTTTTAGGACTCCATTTGAACTCAAAGCCGAAAATATTTCCGTCCAACTCTTCTACATAATCTACCTCTTGCTGCTGTTTCGTTCTCCAAAAATATCTGTTGGAACGAATTTTATAGTAACTATGCAGTTTTAGCCGTTCACTAATTAGAAAATTTTCCCAGAGTGCACCTATATCCTGACGATTTTCTATTGGGTGAAATGCATTTATAACTGCATTTCTCACTCCATTATCATAAAAGTATATCTTTCTGTTCCTCTTTATTTCATTACGCAGGTTTCTGCTAAAAGACGGTAAACTGAATAGTACATATGCCTTCTCAAGAATGTCTATATAGTTGCTAACCGTTTTAGGATCTAATCCAACTAAATCTCCCACTTCCTTATAAACCACTTCTTGCCCCACCTGATATGCAATAGCTTGTACAAGTTTCTGGATCTTTTCGGGTTTACGAATGCCCGCATAATTTAGAATATCTTTGTACAGATAACTATCAACCAGTTCACTTAAAATATCTTCAGGTTCCCTGGGATGATTCAAAACATCCGGATAAAAGCCATAAATCAGCCTGTTTTCAAAATCTTGTTCAGCTTTCATGAAACCATTATGATTTTCCCACTCATTCCAGCTAATCGGATAAAGCTGATAGGTCCATTTCCTGCCGGTTAAAGGCTCTTGCATATTTTCTCCTAACTCAAAAGCTGATGAGCCGCTCAGGATTAATTGTTTCTCCGGAAACTGATCCACGATTATTTTTGAAGTTAAACCTATGTTTGAAATACGTTGTGCTTCATCAATAAAAACCACTGTAAATTGACCAATTATTTGCCTTATTCGCTCCGTATTCGGGTTATCAAGCTGGTCCCTCACTGTTGGATCGTCCCCATCCAAAAAAAGATATTTTTCACCCAAATCCTTAAGAATCTCTTTTATCAAGGTAGTTTTCCCAACCTGCCTGGGACCAATGAGTAGTATTGCTTTCCCTCCAAATAATCTTTTTTCAATTTCCGGATATAAATTCCTGTCTATCATATTCTTGGCATCCATTATTTTTCCCTAAAAAATTGCTTTACAGGAATATAATCTTTTATAGTTATAACTAAAAAGGAATACAATCCATTAAAGTTATAACTTTACAGGAATTGAAGAATTTGAGTTTAATTCATCTGAAAAGACTGGAAGATAACTCCGTTAATGAATAATTCGTGAATAACTCGCCAGATGCCGCTGCTGAAAAAAGAAAGACTGAAAAAGAAGATGTGCAAACGAACCTGGAAAAATTACGAAAAAAGTTGATTGAATTTTAAAATAACCACTCTTTGAAGGAATACATTCAGTGGCTATAATTAAATTTTGAAAGCTTTATCCATTGTCTATCATTAATCTGCCACGCTTCAATGATCTAATAACCCATTGAAGGTGGCGCAGGGATATCTGTAATCAGTCTATCGACTTCAAGTATTTAAAAAAGTCGCTGTCAGTGGAGAGAAAAATAGATGTATTCCCGTCAAATGATGTCTCATATGCTTCCATCGCCTTGATGAAATCATAGAGTTCACGAGTGGATGTATTCCGGTTATATGCCTCATTATAGATCGATGCTGCCTCCGCATCTCCGCGACCCCGGATTTCCCTTGCCTGCCGGAATGCCTCAGACTGTATTTCAAGAAGCTCTCGTTCTTTTTCCCCTTCAATTCGGGATGCTTCTCCCTGTCCCTCCGAACGAAAGAGATCGGCAATTTTATTCCTCTCACTAATCATACGGTCATAAACAGTTTGCCGGACATCTTCTACATAGTTAATCCGTTTGAAACGGAAATCGAGAACTTCAATACCCAAATCGGTTGTCCGCTCGTTTGCCAATTCCAGTACGATATCCTGGATAGCGCTTCGTCCTACATCAATCGTTTCCAGAGAATCTTCTAACACTTCATAAACTTCCCCTTCTACATCGGGTTCCCTGTTGGATGTACGGACTAATTCTAATAAATCGTGAGAAGCTACTGCGTTTCGTGTTTCTCCGTCCAGGATATCATCCAGTCTGGATTGTGCACCGCGCTCATCCCGCATTCGCTGGAAAAACTGCAACGGATCGGTAATATGCCACCTTGCATAGGAATCAACAAATATAAATTTCTTGTCTTTAGTGGGCACCTGATTTTGATCGCCATCCCACTCCAGGAATCTTTTATCAAATCGGTTAACTTTTTGAATAAAAGGAATTTTCATTTTTAGTCCCGGGTCAACTACAGCCTCCCCCACTGGTGCACCAAATTGCGTAATGATAACCTGTTCTGTTTCATCCACGGAATAAAATCCGTCAAACATCACCAGGAACAGTGCGAGAAATAATGCTATGATAATTATCTGTTTCTTTTTCATAATTCTCTCTTATTCGTTATTTGAATTATCATTCTCATTTTGGTTTAACCTATTGATACCATCCATTTGCATCTGCAATAAAGGCAATACATTTGCACCATCCTGATCTGTAATTACCTTATTGCTAATTTTCGGGAGTAGCTCTTGCATGGTTTCATAATAGATTCTCCGCTTTGTAACCT
Source organism: Balneolaceae bacterium (assembly GCA_034521495.1). Taxonomy (NCBI): domain Bacteria; kingdom Pseudomonadati; phylum Balneolota; class Balneolia; order Balneolales; family Balneolaceae; species Balneolaceae bacterium. The sequence continues at coordinate 644,265 of JAXHMK010000009.1, read as the reverse complement.
GTGGTGCACGCACATACTCTGTATAAAGATCATTGAAGGCTGCAACTTCACCCAGTGCTCTATTTGTCCGGTTCGTAGCATACCCTTCTGCCTGTTGAATAGTCCGTTCTGCCTCTCCCCTTGCTCTCGGAATCACACGGTTATAATCAGATCGGGCTTTGTTTATCAATGTTTCACGCTGCTGTTGAGCCTCGTTAACTGCATTAAAGGAAGGCTTCACCGGGTCCGGAGGATTGATATCCTGTAACACTACCTGTTCAATCTGCATACCTGTTTCGTACTCAGTATTCATTTCCTGCAGAATTGCCTGAACACGTGCAGCAACAGAGGCCCGCCCTATTGTTAATACTTCATTTACTGTTCGGTTTCCCACAACCTCCCGCATGGCCGCTTCCGACATATCACGAAGGGTATTATCAGGGTTGCGAACTTTGAACAGGTATCTATATGGATCGGATATCCGGTATTGTACTACCCACTCTACATCTGCCAGGTTCAGGTCTCCCGTCAGCATTAACGATTCACCGCCATACCCGGCTTTCTGGTATTGTGATTGAACACCCGATTCAACAGTGCGATAACCAAATTCCTGCTTCAGTTGCCGCTCTACAGGTACAATTTTTACTGTTTCTGCAAGTGGTATTTTAAAATTCAGTCCCGGTTCAGCTATTCGCTGGTATTCTCCAAACCGCTGTATAACACCAACCTCCTCGGGTTCTACTGTGTAAAATGATAAAAAAGAGAAAATTGCCACTATAATGACAATTGCAATTAGTTTAAAATTTCCCAGTAATTTTTGTACCTGGGGCGGGATGTCTGTCCCCTTAAGAGGATTATTAAATTCGTCCATAATTTTATTTTCGTGTTTTTAATGATTCTGCCAAAGTGATTTGCCTATTTCTCTTTGAATTATCTGCACGCTACTTCGTGTCTCTAAGAACACTACTGAGTTTTCTTACAAACACGCTTTAGAGGCCGGGAGCATAATAATCACTTCTTGATATCTCGCTTATTTACAAACACCGTAAATCGGAAGTGAAGATTAATGTATCCATGCAACATAAGGAAAGTATGGGGATTTGTTGGAATTCAATTTGGAGAGATATTGATCACAAAGAGATATCAAATAAATAAGGAAATAGGGAAAAATAGTTGAGAACTGCTTTCGATTTAAAGAGCAAGTTTTGACGTTTTTAGAACCAGGATGATTAAGTAATAGTCTTATGTATTGAGTCAATATTAGCTCTTTTAGAAGGCTTTGCAAAACACTGACCGTCATCCTGAACTTGATTCAGGATCTCCAGATAATGGCTGTAAAGACGAATGGAGAATCTGAATCGAGTTCAGATTGACCGATAACCACGGTTTAGAAACTTCGCGGTTTTATTATAACAGAGATAATCTATTCACTCCATGGTGGAACAATCTCATTCATTCTTGCATAAGCAATCGATTGCCCCACATGTTCACTCATGTGATTTAACATAAACATCAGAACTTGTTCTCCTTTCATCGTTCGTCCATACATTTCAAACGTATTCCCCAAAGTGGATTGCGGTAATCCTTCAACAGCCGAAGAGACAAAATCAATAGATTCTGAGAGTGCCTCGATAACACTTTGTTTATCATTTGAGTCTATGGATTCCAGGTTGAGTCCCTCCGGACTTGAAACACCTATAGCCCCCAACATACCATAATTAGCCTGTGCAATATGCAAATATATTTCACCTGTTGAGCTTACTCCTTCCATGGGACGCCAGGAATATTTATCTGCAGGCATTGCTTCTGCAAGTTGTAATACTCTTGAAGCATATGAAAACTGTTGATCAAAAAAACCTTTAACATCATTCTGAGCATGTAACGGCAGTGCAATTAAGATTAAAAGCAGAAAACTGAATGTACAGCTAATAATTTTTTTCATAGTGTATTGTTTTAATTGTTAGATAGAATCCGCAATATGGCAAACTGTTTATTGACTTACAAAAACCTCAAGCTGCATTTTCATATTTAAAAAAAAACGGGATAACTTCACTTTTTAAGTGCTAAACATTCTTTATAATTAAACACGCATTGCAAATTCATTATTGGTAAAATGAGTTTGTTTGAAAACAAAATATACAACAGGAGTTAATTTAAGATGAGTTCAAGCACATTTTGGAGAACCGTTATTTCTGGATTAATTGCAACTTTTGTGATGACGATGGTCTCCTTTTTACAGGGAGGAATTGGGCTGCCGGCAATCGACATCGGTCATATTTTAAAAGAAACATTCAATTACGTTCATGGGGTTGAGGTCTACAGCCTTATTTGGGGAAATGCAGCTTTTAATATTGGCGGAATATTAATGGCCCTGGCATGGGTAGCTTTTCTTCAGAAACGGATTCCCGGAAACTGGTTTATACAGGGAATTATTCTGGGGATTTTAATATCCCTTTTTACCGGATTGGTAATCTCTCCTTTGTTTGCAAGAGCCGCCGGTGAATCATTTGGAATCTTTTATTTGAATACCTGGATTCCCGGATTAATTATCCTGGCTGGAATGGTGATGCATATCAGTTACGGTTTAACCCTGACATTATGCCTGAAAATTGCCGGCGTTGATAACGAAAATCTATGATAATCACATAAAAACACGATTGTTGATTCGGTGTTTAACAGTTATTTTATAGTTAAATTAAAGCTATTCAATAATCTAAATCGTTTTTATGGGTCAAGTTACAAGAGTAACATTTAATAATAAGATCAGCAGAGATTTTAGCAAGACGGTAAAATCAAGAGTCAATCAATATTTTGAAGATAACAATCTCTCCAGGCATGCCAACTTCGAGATGGTATCGAAGACCGTTATTCTTTTGACACTCTATTTTGGTGCCTATGCTATGATTTTATCCGGTCAGTTTTCCCTTGGGGTGATGTGGTTTCTTTCAGTCGTTATGGGAATAGGAATGGCCGGAATTGGCTTTTCCATTTCACACGATGCCCTTCACGGTGCATACTCTTCAAATTCCACCATAAATAAACTGCTTGGTTATACTTTCGACCTAATGGGTGCCAACGGATATATCTGGAAAATAACGCATAACATCATCCACCACACCTATACAAACATTCACGGGCATGATGAGGATCTGGAAGTTGCTGAATTCATACGGCTCTCTCCGCATTCAGAATATAAACCTGTTCACCGGGTTCAACACATATTGGCGTTTTTTGCTTATAGTTTTGCAACTTTCTTCTGGGTATTTATTAAAGATTACAGATATTTTTTCAAAGAAAACCTCGGGCCGTATGAAAATAAATCACATCCCGTAAGTGAATGGATTACCCTAATTGTTACTAAAATTCTTTATTACTCATATACACTTGTAATTCCTTACCTGGTTCTCGATATAACGATACTTCAACTTTTTATTGGATTTGCATCTCTTCATCTCACAGCGGGGTTGATCCTGGGAATTATTTTTCAACTGGCACATGTGGTTGAAGAAACCGACCATCCCGAGCCGAATGAAGAGAACATGATTGATGAACATTGGGCCATACATGAAATGGTAACTACCAATAATTTTGCCAGGGATAACAAACTGTTATCATGGTATATTGGAGGGCTAAATTTTCAAATTGAACACCATCTCTTTCCAAAAGTTTGCAGTATTCACTACCCGGAGATTAGCAAAATAGTTGAAAAAACGGCAAACGAGTTTGATATCCCATACAATCACCATGAGACCTTCCGCGAGGCCGTGGCTTCTCATTACCGAACACTTAAAAAATTTGGTGATCCCAATTTTGAATACTCTCATGCCCGGACATAATTTTTGAAGTACTAACCCTTTTAAGAGAGATTCTGGAACTTCTATAGATAGCGCATCCAATTTTTAAACAGATTTTTGGCAGCGTACACACTTTAAATTTATCTAATCTTAAAATATTCAGTACATTTAGGTAATATCATCCAGACAATATCTCCGATAATATAACCCATCGCGATGGAAAGAACGCCAATTCTTACCATTCTGTGCCTCCTTGGCTTGCTTATTGCATGGCTTCCGGAAAAACTGCCGGCCCAAAATCAACTCAACAGAATTTCTGTGCATGAGCGAAGTGATGGCAAAGGTTATGTATTTCGGTATCATCTCTCAGAAGCAGTTGACTCGTTTGCTGTCTCCCAGCCGGCACCGGATCTCATCCAGGTTATGCTCTATTCTCCAAACTTAGATACTCTTGATTTTATCCATCCCGATCAATCACCGGCATATAATCATATCGACTATCATAAAAATACGGAAGGGTTTGGATTCGATATTTTTCTGGATAAAGAGATGTTTGTAAAGACTGCTGCTTATCCCGATCGTAACAGCAATGACATGTTGGTTGCGCTTGAATACACAACTGAAGATGAAATCACCAAAATTACAGATGAAACGGATTTTATCTATTGGCACGATTTTAAAGAGAGGCAAACCACAGAGTTTATGCGTGGAGAAGATGAGGCGACTGTGCCAATTCGAGACGGCAGAGAATTTAACACTATTGTGATTGATGCGGGGCACGGAGGCCATGATCCCGGATCAATGAACCGGCGGCTTGGGCTTCAAGAAAAAGATATTGCACTTGAGGTAGCATTTCGGGTTGGTAACTATATCAAAGAACACATTCCGGATATGGAGGTTATCTACACGCGCGAAGACGATACCTTTGTACCATTAGACAAACGCGGACTCATCGCAACACGGGCAAAGGCCGACCTTTTTCTGTCCATTCATTTAAATGCCGTGAATGATTCAAGGGCCTACGGCTCGGAAGTTTTCTTCCTGGGAATGCACCGAAGTGAATCGGCACTGGAGATTATGAAACGCGAAAACAGCGTGGTGAATCTTGAAGAAAATGGCGGACAAGAGCAGCTCAGCGAAGAGGAACTGTTGATATACGAACTTGCCAATGCCGGGAACATTGCAGTAAGCGAACGAATTGCAGCCATGATCGAAAATCAGTTTCGGAATCGGGCACAACGACGTTCCAGAGGGGTTAAGCAAGCCGGATTGATGGTATTATGGCATGCATCCACACCCGCCATCCTTGTTGAACTTGGGTTTCTTTCCAATCCCAATGAAGCCCGATATATGAACAGTGAATACGGCCAGACAATTTTGGCTTCAGCCATTTTTCGGGCGATCCGGAATTTCAAAGCAGAATACGACAGAAGTATTGATCAAGCCAGTACAGCCAGTAATGAGTAATTCTCCGCTTATCATAGGTGTAGCCGGCGGGAGCGGTTCAGGAAAAACCACGGTTGTCAGCAATATTGTGAAGAGTATCGGTGAAGATAATGTTTTACTCATAGAACACGACTCCTACTATCGTGACCTGAGCCACCTACCGTTGGAAGAGCGCAAGAAACAGAATTTTGATCACCCATCTGCGCTCGAAACAGAACTTATGATCCGCCACCTCGATGCGCTGAAGCAAGGGTATAAAATTGATATTCCGGTATATGATTTTGTAGCCCATACAAGAACTGACAAGAGCATCACCGCATCACCCAAAAAAATTATTCTCATTGACGGTATTCTGATTTTTAGCGAGCCGAATCTAAGGGACCGTATGGATATAAAAATTTTTGTTGATACAGATGATGATGTTCGCCTTTTGCGCCGGTTGAAACGCGATATTTCTGAACGGGGCCGGGACCTTGATGGCGTTTTACATCAGTATGAAAAGTTTGTGCGGCCCATGCACCTGGAATTTGTGGAACCGAGTAAGCGCTATTCAGATATCATTATTCCAAGAGGCGGAGAAAACCGGGTAGCCTTGCAGATGGTTAATGCACTCATCAAAGACAGGTTGAGCAGGCATTAATTTCTCTCTACGATTGAATTAATTTTTCAAATTCTTCCATTCCGTTCCAGATCAGGTTTTTTCTGCTTTTTAAAGATTCTCTATCGCCCATCCAGTTCAAAATCTGCCTTGCATTTCCTCCCGTTATATATATTTTTGGGTTTTCTGTGATGGTTCTGTACTGATCAATAAATCCCTGAATAGCCATCAAGAATCCTCCATTCACTCCCCATCCAATACACTCAATCGTTGATTTACCGGGCCATTCTTGAGGGATAGAGTCCGGTGCTTCTGGAAGTTCAGGGAGACGATTTTTCATTGAATGTTTAATGATCTGTAATCCGGGCATGATAATTCCGCCTATAAACACACCTTCCTTTGTCATTAGATCCACAGTACAGGCGCTTCCGGCATCAACTACAATCACATCTTCATTATTTGATTCTTTCCAGGCGGCCAGGCAGACTAAAAACCGGTCCAAACCAAGGGTCTCCGTAGTTTTGTAATCTATCATTTTCGGTGGAATATCTGAGGTACTACGCTCCACAATAAACCGTTCAGTCAACGAAGATTTTAACTTTTTAGAAATATCTTTCCGAACTGAAGAGAGGATAATCTTTTGATCTATTTTTTTTGAATCTAAAAATTTAACGAGTTCATCAAACCGGTTAATTTTTCCGTCAAATAGTATCTGCCAGTCATCCCCGTTTCGCTCTGCAAGTTTCACGAAAGAGTTTCCAATATCAAGATAAAGTGGTTTCATTTTATTAGTTTTCAGCGGAGTGAGCGTTCAAGAAGAAGAACAATAACATAGTAAATAAATTTGGATTCATTGATTCATTAAATGGACAAAATAACTTAGTTGTTGTTCTTTTACTCATGCTACTGAGCAATAAAAACATGATAATTTTAAAATTTGACTATGAATTTAACAGGAAAAAACGCCATTGTAACTGGTGCAAGCAGCGGAATTGGTATCTCATTCAGTAAAAAATTGATTGCGAAAGGTGCCAGGGTATACGGACTTGCACGAAGATTGAATAAACTTAATGAAGTTCGAGAACACCTTGGCGAATCTTTTATTCCCGTAAAAATGGATATTACCAAACCCAATGACATTCAGCAGTGGGTAAAAGAAACGTTTTCGGAAGATACTTTACCTCACGTTCTTATTAATAACGCAGGCCTCGGTATTTTTGGTAATGTGGAAAAACTTTCCATTGAGGATTGGAACACTATGGTTGAGACAAATCTGAATGGCGTTTTCTACCTGACACACGAACTGGTTCCATATATGAAAGATTCTGAGGAATACAATCATATCATTAACATCTCATCTATTGCCGGTTTACTCGGAAATCCTCAGCTTTCCGGATACAACGCTACAAAATATGGAGTTCGGGGTTTTAGTGAAGCGTTATTTAAAGAGCTCAGGTATCATAATATTAAAGTAACCGCCATGTTTCCGGGTTCAATATCAACCCATTTTTTCGATAGAGTTGGCAATGAAACGCATTCCAATATGCTTCAACCTGATGATGTTGCCGATACATTAATCCACCTGCTGGAAACACCCGATAATTTCCTGGTAAATGAAATTACACTTCGGCCATTGAATCCAAAAAATCCGAACGAGAAGTGAGAAAACTGTTCATTCTACTCATCCTGTCGATGACATTTTGGAGTTGTAGTTCTGAGTCGTCTCCCCGGATGAACTGATTGATGAGCAAACCTACCAGCAAATGTTTATGGAGTTTGCCATCATCAACCAGTTAGATCAACAGATATTAGAGGAGAGATCGCCGGAAGAACTGAGACAGTTGGTCTACAAACATTATAATGTTACAGAAGAGGAGTTCAGAATTTCTCACGAATATTATGAACAGCAGGTTGATGAACAGTTGGAACGAGTCAAAGAGATGTCGAAAATTTTACGGGCAGAACGCGACTCGCTGGTTACCATTGAACGGGAATACAATCAGATAACATCACCGGAACAAGCAGACAGTCTCCGTCAAGTCTTGCGCAACAACCGGTAGATCTCGCCGGACGGATCGCTTTCAACGTAATTCTCACGAACCATAAATGAGAGTACTTTATTTGTTTTATCCCGCTTCCATTGAACAAGTTTTGAGATTTCACTTAAAGATTTTTCGTCTTTTTCCAGTATTTTGGCAACACTTTGCACATCTTCAGAGCTCACAAGATTCCGTACTACCTTTTCCGATTTACAATTATCACAGTTTCCGCATGGTTCGCAATCTGTTTCTCCAAAATAATGCCTCAAAAACAATTCTCTGCACACATCCGTGGAAGCATACCGGGCCATATACTCAATTTTTTTCAATAAGATATCCCGGTAATTGTAGGCCCGTTCAGTATCAATTCTAAGTTTTTGTACACGTGCCTCTTTAATCTGGATAAGCTTAGCCTCTTCCTGCCATTTAAATTTTAAAATCTGATCGTGTTCGGCAAAAACCCGTAACGCTTTATAAAGATGGTTAGACGTTGTTTCTAACTTTTGAGTTAGATATTCCAGTTCCTGGTACTGAATTTCTGAAAATACATGAGGACCAAATTGCCTAAATAATTTATCCAAAAAGTCTCCCTTTTCAGGCTCCGACTCATCAATAAATTCCAGTAGATAATCACTGTTTACTATGAATTGAACTCCTACCCGGGGTTCCCTCAGATCAATTTGGATCAAGTGGTCCAGGCGCTGCAATAAATTGATAGAATTTGAAATCTGCGAGACCGAGAGTTTCGTTCTCCTTGAAATCTTGTCGAGATGAATCTCTTCGGGTGCCTCATGCTCACTGCCTACCGCTACGTCCAACTCATCACAAAGGCCGTCATACACTTTCTGAAGCGTTTCCGAATCGGGATAATTCTGTTCCACACGACTCTTCAGGTACTGTACATCACTCTCTTTATAGATTAAAATCGGGTAACTAATCTCCCCGTCCCGTCCCGCGCGTCCAGCTTCCTGGTAATAGGCTTCGAGTGAAAATGGAATTGTATAATGGATTACATACCGGCAATCTGCCTTGTCTATCCCCATTCCAAATGCATTGGTTGCAACTACCAGCGATATTTCGCCGTCAATCCAATCATTCTGAATCTTATTTCGGACATCTGTATCCAAACCTGCATGGTAGGGCTTTGTTTTAATTCCATTTTTGCTAAAATATTTTGCCCATTCTTCGCACTCTCTCCGGGTTGATGCGTACACAATCCCGCTCCCCAGGCCAGCAGCTTTTTTTACGGATTTCTTAAGCATTGATCTTTTCTTTTCTGTTTTAGCAACCCACCAATGCAGATTTTCTCGTTTAAACCCACCGGTGATTACAGCCGGATCATCAAACTCAAGGTTATCAAGAATATCATTTTTTACCTCGGGGGTGGCAGTGGCCGTCAAAGCGATCCAGCGTGTTGATTCTGGCAGATCTTCAAACTCAGTTCGAATATCTCTGTAAGAGGGACGAAAATCGTGTCCCCATTCTGATATACAGTGTGCTTCGTCAATGGCCACAAGCTCAATATTCAGTTTGGGCTGTTCTGCCTTCCATAACTCTGTTGATAATCGCTCCGGGGCGATGTAGATCAGTTTATACATCCCGTTCCGGGCATTTACCAACCGCTGTTCTACCTCGTACGATGAGATTGTACTGTTCAGAAAGGTTGCGCGAATTCCGGCTTGATTAAGCTGTTGTACCTGGTCTTGCATCAACGCAATAAGCGGAGAGATGACAACCGTCAATCCACCCTGTATAACCGCCGGAACCTGGTAGCAGAGTGATTTCCCTCCACCTGTAGGAAACAAAACAAGAGTATCGTTTCCTTCTAAAACTGATCGAATAGCCTCTTCCTGTCCGCTCCTGAATGTAGAAAATCCCCAATAGGTTTTTAATGCATCCCGTGCTTTTTCTATTGTGATTTCTTCCGGCAAAATCAGGTTCTTTAATTTTGAAACTTTACCAACTGGCGGCCCAACGATTCGGGGCATCCGGTTAGCGAACATTACAAAACCCAATCTGATTTTAAAAGTTTACACCTACACCAATTTTTAAATGCAGCAAATTGGTTGCAGACTGGGTTACATCATAAGTAACCCTGCCATTATCCGTACTAATTGATCCTTTCTGTAAATATTCAGCTTCGCGTCCAAACATATATCGCCCGCGCAGATTCATATACACTGAAGAGGGTTCAATGTCATCCGGTGCTTGTGTTACTTCATCACGTTTTTGCCACAGTCGGATCTGTAACCCGGCCCCAAAACCATAACTGAGTGCCGTATCTTCAAAATTAGTATCACTGAGCTTCTCTTCATCATCAAAAAAATTATCCCGGTCGCGTATAACCGTTTCTGTAAAGAAGTAGTTAAAGCCAAAAAGTCCGTCAACATATGGCCGGATCGTTGAAGGTGGTGCAATTAATCGGAGCAGTAAATCTCCATGAACGAGGTTATAGCTATTTTCAACTTCCACTCTTACATCTGGAATATTTTTACTTAAGGCTTCTTCACGGGTATCTGTTCCGAAATTCATAAATCCAAACTCCAATCCCAGCATTACCGGTGAGTTTGGCAACCTGTATCCGCCCATTACATTTATTCCGCCACCAATGTGATCAGACTGCTGCCGAAAATCACCCTGTGGAATTCCGACTCCGAAATCAAAAGCAGCTTGAAGTTCCTGGGAATATATTGAACCTGAAAAGCCAATAAATAGAAATACTGTAAGTATTAAAATTCTCTTCATAAAGATTTTTTCACCGTTAGTTTTAAATTATCAGACGAAAACTTTCTCTACTATTTGATTGTAACGTCTCATTTAAAAGTTATACGACAGGCTGGTTTTCAGAGTTTCTTCTAAAAGTAAAAAAAGCCCTGAAAAAACAGGACTTGAAGAACCAATTTTATATCAAAGGTCAATTATCAAATAGAATTTCCAGACGGCTCTACATTAACAAATAGCCGCTCAGATCACTAAGGCAGGCACTCTTGCAGTGACTTATCAAAAGTAATCTAAATAACAGCCTTCAGATAATCTTTTCTCATCTCGGCTATCGCTGCAATACTAATTCCTACCGGACAAACCGCTTCACATTCAGCGTGGTTTGAACAATCACCAAACCCTTCTTTCTCCATCTGTTCAACCATTGCGATGGTACGTTTTTCTCGTTCAGGTTGACCTTGGGGAAGCATATTCAAATGACCCAACTTGGCACCTGTAAACAGAGATGCAGATGAATTCGGACAAGCAGCCACGCACGCACCACAACCTATGCAGGTAGCAAAATCAAACGATTCATTTACTGTATCCTGGGCGATTGGAATAAGATTTGCTTCCGGCGCCGACCCTGTTTTGACAGATACATAACCGCCCGCTTCAATAATTCGGTCGAAGGCGGAACGATCGACGACTAAATCTTTAATCACCGGAAATGATGCTGCTCTTGGAGGTTCAATGACAATTGTATCGCCATCATTGTAATTTCTCATATGGAGTTGGCAGACAGCCGTCTTGTGTTTCGGACCGTGTGCCCGGCCATTAATTACGAGATTGCACGATCCGCAAATTCCTTCACGGCAGTCGTAATCAAACTCAATTGGTTCTACATCGTCCATCATCAGTTTTTCGTTGAGAACATCCAGCATTTCAAGGAAAGACATATGTTCGTTAACCTCGTCGAGAGTATAGTCCTCAAAACGACCGGAATCATTCGCATTTTTTTGTCTCCAAACTTTGAGATGTATCGTCATCAAATCTGCCATATTGCCTTAGTTATAGGGGCGCTAAAAATTAAATCAAATAATATTATTTAAACTTTCAGCGGCGTTAAAATCAATTCAATTTATTTTCAGTCGTTGGTTAAAAACTAAAATTTTCTTGTCTGTCTGTTTCTTTGAGAGATCGAGATTATTTATAGCTTCTTTGCTTCAGTTCCACGAATTCAAACTCAAGGTTTTCTTTATGAAGCTTGGTGTTGAGTTTTCCGTTCACACCCAGGTATTCCCACGCAGAGACGTATGAATATTCCTCGTCATTTCGAATAGCTTCACCCTCTTCGCTTTGATATTCATCCCGAAGATGGCAACCGCAGGATTCTTCCCGATCGAGAGCATCAATCGCCATCAGCTCGGCCAGTTCAAAATAATCTGCCACTCTAAGGGCAAATTCAAGATACTTATTGTAGTAAGTCATCTCTCCGGGCACCCGAACATTGGTCCAAAATTCTTCGCGCAATTCCCGAATCTCTTCAATTGCCTTTTCAAGCCCTTCCTCACTCCGGGAAATACCGACTTTATCCCACATGATCTTACCGAGTTCCCGGTGAAATTCAATAATGGTCTTATCACCTTGAATGGAGAGTAATTTTTTGAGCTGCGCTTCTGACGTTTCGGCTGCTTCTGAAAACGCCTCATGATCCGTAGAGAGATCATCGGTTTTATGTTCTGCCAGGTAGTTTCCAATAGTATAGGGTATGATAAAGTATCCATCAGAAAGTCCCTGCATCAATGCACTTGCACCAAGCCGGTTGGCACCGTGATCAGAAAAATTCGCTTCACCGGCTACAAAAAGTCCGGGAACATTACTCATCAGGTTGTAATCAACCCAAAGGCCGCCCATTGTATAGTGAACTGCCGGGAAAATCTTCATAGGCACCTCGTATGGATCTTCGTCCATGATATTCTCATACATATCGAACAGATTTCCATACTTCGCACGAATGGTTTCGATACCATCTCGTTTGATAGCATCTCTGAAATCGAGGTAAACAGCTTTACCGGTTTCACCGACACCCATGCCGTCATCCGTCACAAGCTTTGCATTTCTGGATGCAACATCACGCGGTACCAGATTGCCAAAACTTGGGTATTTCTCTTCTAAATAGTAATACCGTTCATCTTCCGGGATTTCGTTTGGTGGGCGTTCATCTCCTTTTTTCTTCGGAACCCATACACGTCCATCATTCCTCAAACTTTCACTCATAAGTGTCAGTTTAGACTGATAATCACCGGATACCGGAATACAGGTTGGATGAATCTGAACGTAGCAAGGATTTGCAAATGCCGCTCCTCGTTTATGACAACGCCACGCGGCCGTTACATTTGAGTTTTTTGCATTTGTGGAGAGATAAAAAACATTGCCGTAACCACCTGTACAAAGTACAACAGCATCAGCTTCAAATTTGTTGATATCCCCTTTAACCAAGTCGCGGGTAATAATTCCTCTCGCCCGGCCATCAACTGTAACCAGGTCCAGCATTTCATGCCTTGGATAGTACTCAATTTTCCCTGAGTGTATTTCTTTCATCATGGCCTGATAGGCACCCAAAAGAAGCTGCTGTCCCGTCTGTCCTCGTGCATAAAATGTTCGGGAAACCTGTGCTCCACCAAAAGATCGATTGTCCAGAAGTCCACCATATTCCCGGGCAAATGGAACTCCCTGGGCTACAGCCTGATCTATTATTTCGTTCGAATTTTGGGCAAGGCGATACACATTAGATTCACGGCTTCGGTAGTCACCGCCTTTAATAGTATCATAGAATAGCCGCCAAACACTGTCTCCGTCATTCGGATAGTTTTTCGCTGCATTAATTCCACCCTGTGCCGCAATACTGTGAGCTCTGCGGGCTGAATCCTGAATACAAAATGATTTTACATTATATCCAAGTTCCGCCAGGCTCGCAGCTGCTGATGCACCCGCAAGACCCGTTCCAACAACAATGATATTGTACTTCCGCTTATTGTTTGGAGCTACAAGTTTAATATCCTGCAGATGGTTTGTCCATTTTTCTTCTAAGGGACCCGAAGGTACTTTTGAATCTAACTTCATAATAGGTTTTATATGATCGTTACAATCTTTCTTTTAATTACAACTAATAAGAGCTGCCTCACATCCTCCGCCAAAATAGATATATAGCGGAATGAACAGAAATCCTATAGCAAGTACAACCGCCAATATAGCTCCTGCTGAATAAACAATAGCTGACGTTTTTTTACTACGCATAGTAAGCGAAACAAATGCACTCCAGATACCATGCCCAAGATGAGTGCCAAGTAAAATCATTACAATAGTATACCCGAAAGTGTAAAGAGCACTATTTGCAAATGTATTAATTACTAATGTCTTTAGATCATGATATTGCTCCCCTGCAATAGTAATAGTTTCAGTATCGCCAAGGGCAAAGGTTTGAATATGAATGACAAGGAATACAAGCAGAACTACACCGGTAAAAGCCATGCTTCGCGAGCTGAGACTCTGTTTGCTTGGACCACCTTTACTGCTGTAAACTTTGTATTTTTGCGGACGTGCTTTCTTCTTATTCCACCAGATAGATATTCCGATCCAGGCATGAAGAATCAGCGCAATCAACAACCCAATTCTGGCAACCCATAAAAGCGGGCCAAAACCATGTAGGAATTTTGAGTACTCGTTCATTGCATTGGGGTCTCCAAAAATAGCCAGGTTACCCATTAGGTGAAAAATGATAAAAAAGACGAGCAGAAGTCCGGTAATCCCTGTTAAAAATTTTCGGCCAACTTGCGATTTCAACGCGTCAGATAGAGATGGCATAGGTTAATTTGTTTAAATGTCTGAAGATTTTTTAAATCGATATAATAACAAGATGAACAATATTTCAGTTCCAAAACTATAACTTTAAATTCGCTTGTTTTGCCATAAAAGGCAAGATAATGATCGGGAAAATCCATTTCGAGCTTATTAAGAAATGGTCTAAATTGTTGATGTTCATTCACCTTCAAAATCATTGTATGTGAAAACCGTAGTCTCAAATTTCAGTTCAGAATATCGAATAAAAAGTTCCAGATTTTTAGGATATCTATCTCCAGCCACAACGGATACAGATATTGAAAAGCAACTTGAAGCTGTAAAACATGAACATCGCACAGCAACCCACCACTGCTATGCATATTTGATAAACCCCAATGAGCCTGTTGAGTTCTATTCTGATGATGGTGAACCAAATGGAACGGCCGGACTCCCAATTCTAAACACCCTCAAGTCTTACAACCTGATGAATGTAATTCTAATTGTGGTTCGGTATTATGGAGGCACCAAGCTTGGGAAGGCGGGATTGATAGATGCTTATAAAATTTCAGCTAAGAGATCGGTAGAATCGGCTCGGTTAAAAACACTCATCCCGATCAAAACTTATCACTTAGAATATGATTATTCTCAGCAAGCACTTATTGAAAAATGGAAAAATACATTTTCCTGGATCGAACTTGAATCCTCATATTTTGAAACTGTGAAGATGAAAGTGGGTTGCCCTAAAGATGAAGTCAAATCCTTCGAAAAAGCCATTCAATCTATGGAACATCAACTCATTAATTTTAAAAAGATGGATGAATCATTTCACATAAAGAACTGATAAACTCCGACAGGCTTCTTACCTTCAAAAAAAATATTTTACCTATGAAAATATACACTAAAAAAGGCGATAAGGGCACCACCTCCCTTTTCGGTGGTGCCAGCATTGGAAAAAACAGCCTCCGTATTAAAGCGTACGGAACTGTTGACGAGTTAAATTCTATTCTTGGAATTGTACTTACATATTCACTCAGTGAACGCGGTGAAGCTATCTTAAAGGAACTGCAAAACCAGCTTTTTGTTTTGGGAGCCGACCTGGCAACTTTGCCTTCTAAAAAGACAAAAATCAACCGGATTGGCTCCAGAGAAATAACACAATTAGAAAACTGGATTGACGAGCTGGATGAAAAATTACCAGCACTTACTGCTTTTATCCTCCCCGGCGGCGCACCAGCTGGAGCTACTCTACACCAGGCCCGAACCGTTTGCAGACGAGCTGAACGGCATACGGTGGCACTAAAACTTGAGAATCCTGTTTCAGATGAAATTATCATCTACCTGAACCGATTGTCGGATCTTCTTTTTGTTATGGCACGATATGAAAATCAGGAAGCCGGGGAAAAAGAGACGCAGTGGAAGAGTGAATAGATTGCAGCTTAATAAAATATTTCTAATCACGATACCTTTAACAAAAAATTATAAATCATATTCATCATGGCATTAATGATCTCCGTCTCGGGAATTCGGGGCATATTTGGGACGCATCTCACACCTGAAAATCTCGTTAATTTTACGGCTGCTTACGGTACCTGGCTCGACGGAGGAACTGTAGTTGTAGGCCGAGACTCCCGTGTAACCGGACAAATTTGTGAAGATATTGTCTGCGCCACCCTTCAAAGCACAGGTTGTAATGTGGTGAAAGCGGGTATTACTCCTACCCCAACTGTGGCAATGGGAGTTTTAAAACATGATGCTGCAGGCGGAATTATCTTAACCGCAAGCCACAATCCCGAGGAATGGAATGCTCTTAAATTACTTAATCACAAAAGTGAATTCCTGGACGCAGAACAGGGAAAGAAAGTTTTGGATCTTGCCGAAAAAGGTACATTTACATATCAAAAATTCGATAAGACAGGAAGCATCGAAGAAGATTATGAAATCACAGAATATCACATAAAAAAAGTTTTGGGCCTTCCTTATATAGACACTGATAAAATTAAAGAAAAAAAATTCACAGTTGCCGTTGACGCCGTCAATGGAGGAGCCTCACATGCACTGCCCGAAATGTTAGAATCCCTGGGCGTTCAGGTTGAAAGGCTTCATTGTGAACCGAATGGAATTTTTCCTCATAATCCAGAACCACTCCCTGAAAATTTGCATGATATCTGCACATATGTAAAACAGAATAACTGCGACCTGGGAATTGTTACAGATCCCGACGGCGACCGACTTGCTCTCGTGGATGAAAATGGGAACTTTTTTGGGGAAGAGTACACACAGGTTGCCGCTTTTGATTTTATGTTGAGCAAAAAACCGGGTGACACGGCTACAAATTTGTCATCATCTCGTGCGGCGGAGGATATCACTAAAAAATACAATCATACCTGTCACCGCTCGGCTGTGGGCGAAATTAATGTTGTAAAAGTAATGCAGAAAGAAGGGGCCGTTATTAGCGGAGAGGGAAATGGCGGGGTCATCAACCCGGATCTTCATCCCGGACGAGACTCCCTTGTGGGTTCGGCGATGATTCTTCAACTACTTGCCGAACGGAATATCAGTGCATCTGCGTATCGAAAGAGCCTGCCTGATTACGAGATGAGTAAGCAAAAAATTGAACTGAAAAATCTCGGTGTAGATGCCGATGAACTTCTCGATAAAGTTGCCGAAGCTTATAAACATGAAAAAATCAATCGAACCGATGGGGTAAAAATTGATTTTGAGGAAGGATGGGTGCATTTTCGAAAATCGAATACGGAACCTATTGTCAGAGTTTACAGCGAAGCCAAAACTAAAGATGAGGCGGAAAAACTTGCAGCAAATGTAATCTCTTTAATTCAGTAGACTCTATTAACAACTAAGGATTTATTGAGATCGAATTTCATGATCTTAAAACCTCTTTAATTTTGATAAGGTTTCGTGGTTCAGCTTTATTATTTTTGAATGATTAATTGTAACTAACCAATCTCTATGATCAAATCAATGACAGGTTTTGGCCGGGGAGAATCATCCTCAAACGGCTTTCAGGTTACTGTTGAGATCAAAACCCTCAACAGTCGATATCTTGATATTTCCATCCGCGTACCGCAGAGCATCCAGGAATATGAGTTTGATATAAAAGAGAAGATTCAGAAAAAAATGGCGCGGGGGAAGGCTCACGTTAATGTAAATGTCGAAAAAACCGATCAGTTATCCCCAGACATTACATACAACGAACAGCTTATAAAAGCATACACCGATATGTTGAAAAAGGTGAAAAACCTGGCCGGCATTGATCAGCCCATCCAATTAGACGACCTCTTACGGTTTGATGATATTTTTGAAAGCCAGGAAGAAGATGAGGAGGATATCGAAAATATTTGGAGCTGCACACAGGAGGCTCTCGACAAATCACTCGATCTGTTAAATAAAATGAGAAAGCAGGAGGGTAAAGAACTCAGTAACGATCTTAAAGATTTAATTCATGGAATATCTGAAATGGTAGACACAGTAAAAGATCTTACCGGGAAACGTAATCCGGAAGTAAGAGAGAAATTGCAAACAAGAATCAATACAATGATTGATGAAGAAAAAATTGATCCCGATCGCCTCGAAATGGAGATTGCTCTTTTAATTGACAAGATGGATGTGAATGAAGAGATCATTCGACTTCAATCTCACCTTAAATTTTTCCTTGAAGCTCTTGAAAATGATGAACCCGTAGGACGCCGGTTGAATTTTCTCTCGCAAGAGATTAACAGGGAGTTGAATACGATCGGAGCCAAATCAAACGATTCAACAATTGCACATCATATTGTGCTTGGAAAAGAAAAACTGGAAAAAATACGAGAACAGGTCCAAAACATTGAGTAAGAAAGGAAAAATCCTGGTATTGGTAGCACCCAGCGGTGGTGGTAAAACAACCATGGCAAAACGCATCTTAAGGGACTTTAACCAGGTACGATTTTCGGTCAGTGCCACAACACGCCCCCCCAGGAAAGGCGAAAAAAATGGCGTAAATTATCACTTTATATCAAAAGAGGAATTTAAAAAACGTATCGATAACGGAGATTTCCTGGAGTGGGAGGAAGTGTACGATGGAACGCTATACGGAACACTTCGTTCAAACGTTGAAAATGAACTTAAAAAAGGATATTTTATTTTGCTTGACATTGATGTACTTGGTGCGTTAAATGTTAAGGAAATATTTGAAGAAAATGCACTGGCAATTTTTATACAGCCACCATCTATTCAGGTTCTGAAAGAGCGTTTGCAGAAACGGGCAGCCAATGCAAATCATGACATTGAAGTCCGTTTAAAACGCGCCAAAAAAGAGATGGGTTATGCTAACCGTTTCGATCATGTAATAATTAATGACGATTTGGAAACAGCATACAGCCAGATCAAAGAACTTGTTACCAACTTTATAAACAAATAAATAATATGCCGATAAGAACACTGGACTTAGATAAACTGGGTGAAAAAAAAGGAAATAAGTACGAAAAGATCGTTGTGATGTCGAAAAGAGCCCGGCAAGTAGCCGCCCAGGAAAAGCTCGAACTCGACGAAAAGCTCAAATATTTTGAAGGATTTGAAGATGAAGATGAATTTACCTTCAATGAAGAACAAGAGCGTATTTCAAAAGCTTTTGAACAACTTCCCCATGCTGCACAGCGTTCCGTAAATGAGATGCTTGAAGGGAAAGTTACTTACCGATATCCTAAAGAAGAGATCTAATTATGCTCGCCGGTAAACGCATTTTACTTGGCGTTACCGGTGGTATTGCTGCATACAAAGCAGCATACCTTCTGCGTGAATTTCAAAAAGCAGGTGCTGAGATCCGGGTTACCATGACCCCCTCTGCAACCCATTTTGTTGGCACCGAAACCTTTGCAGCCCTCAGCCGAAACAAAGTTGCAGTTGAAGTTTTTAGTGATGAAGATCCCGAAGGTGACTGGACAAAACATATCCACTGGGGTGATTGGGCTGACCTCTTTGTAATTGCTCCCTGCACTGCAAATACTCTCTCCAAAATTGTTCAGGGGCAATCTGATAATATGCTTACTTCTACTGCACTTGCTGCACGATGCCCACTTTTAATCTGCCCTACCATGGACGGCGAGATGTATGAAAGTAATGCCGTTACGGAGAACATTAAAAAAGCAAAAACACTGGGGCATTATCTTCTTGAACCGGATGAAGGATATCTGGCCAGCGGACTTGAAGCAAAAGGACGTCTTCCTGAGCCCAATGCTATTTTGGATGAGGCCAAAAAAATCATAAAAAAGCACAGAATTCAGGGGCCTCTGACCGGGAAAAAGGTACTTGTAACGGCAGGTCCCACAAGAGAATTTATCGACCCGATAAGATTCATTTCCAACCCCAGCAGTGGAAAAATGGGGCTTGCCATGGCAGAAGCCGCCCGATTGTTAGGGGCTGATGTGACTCTTCTTCATGGACCCATTTCAATTGAAATTCCAGATCGAATTCAAGCACAATCTTTCATTTCTGCAGACGATCTTTTTGATCTCGTCAAAAATCATGCAGATGCTGATGTTGTGATTATGGCGGCTGCCGTGGCTGATTATAAACCCTCCCATGTTCAAGATCAGAAAATGAAAAAAGAGACTGCAGACAATCAGCTTCAGCTTGTAAAAAATCCGGATATCCTGGAGTGGCTGGGAAATCAAAAAAATGAGGGACAGATTTTAATTGGCTTTGCTATGGAGACGCAAAATCTTCAGGAAAATGCTGTTAAAAAATTGGAAAAGAAAAACCTGGACTGGATCTGTGCCAATCAATTATCAGGTGATAATACCGGATTTGGCGCTGATGAAAATAAAATTATGCTAATCAGTTCTGATTCAGAAGAATTTTATTCGGGCAGCAAAGAAGAGATTGCCAAAGAGATCCTAAACACAATCTTCGGGTAACCTTAATTTTCTTCCTGATTATTGCCAAATCCAGCACGAATAAGATAAGAGAGATTAGCCACAACAATCACAATGATTGCTCCTACCGCCGTATAGAGGGGCCAGGCAATGGTGAGTCCTTCTCCCGGAATGAATTGCTGCAGAGCTCCTTCAACCATAAAAAGAAGTGAGATCAGGCCGGTAAAAAAGCCAATCATTGCATCTGTTTTGCCCGGTTTCGGGAAAAGCCGTCCCAACGCAAAGATACCCAGTAATCCCCCGTATGTATAAGAAGCAATTCCCAGGCCAAGCTCCACAATGGCCGGGCGGTCATCTCCACTGAGTTGAAGCCAGGTAAAGAGAAATGCTGAACCGGTTAAAACCACTCCCCAAAAAATAGTTACCATTCGTGAGACCCAAAGTTCTTTAGCGTCATCCCAGTCGGCCCCAGACATCGGTTTAATAATATCGTAGGTCGTAGATGAAGCGAGTGCATTCAGTGAGGAGCTGAGGCTGCTCATTGCTGCAGCGAAAAGAGAGGCGACAATTAACCCGGCAATTCCAACCGGCATATGATCCACAATAAAACGAGCAAAAACTTCATCTGTGGTTGACAATCCAATATCAGCAGGTGACTGGCCGCCGTAAAATACAAACAGAATTAACCCGATAAACAGGAAAAGACCAAACTGCATACTGGCAACAATACCGCTCCAGATCAATGCTTTTTGGCCTGATTTAAGTGAACCCGTAGATAACAGACGTTGTACAATGAGCTGATCAGTACCGTGGGAAGCGATAGAAAAAATGGCACCTCCAACAATAGATACCCAAAATACATAAGGATCGGCAAGAAACTCACTCCAGGTCAGATCAAATCCGAAATTAAAAAGTGTAAATTTTCCCGAACTGCTTAATGCAGAAAATGCATCAGCTGCTGATACCGGTAACTTCCCAAAAAGCATAAACAGCGCAAATAACGCACCGCCTATGTAGACAACCATCTGAACAACATCCATCCAGATAACAGCTTTAATTCCACCGAGAAAGGTATAAATGAGTGTAATTAAAGATATAACAGAGATCGCCAGGAGATAAACCTGAATATCACCCAGGGTTTCAAATACTCCAGCAAAACGAAAAATGATAGCCAGAGGAATGGCTGTAGCAAAGAGTCTCACTCCATCGGCCAGTAATCGTGTAACAATAAATGTTGAACTGGCGGCTTTCCTCATACCTGAACCAAATCTCTTCTCCAGGAATTGGTAAGCGGTGGCCAGTTCACCCTGCAGATAGCCGGGGAGTAACCATACCGCTACAATCAAACGGCCGAGAATATAACCAAAGGTGAGTTGCAGGAATGTAAGATTACCTCCATATGCAACCGCCGGAATACTGATAAACGTTAACGTACTGGTTTCAGTAGCCACCACAGAAAACAGAACAGCCCACCAGGGCATACCACGTCCTCCCAAAAAATAGTCAGTTGTGGTGTTTTGAGTGCCGGCCGACCAGATCCCAAAAACGGCTACAACGATCAAATAAAGTACAACAACAATGCCATCAATCAGTGTAAATCCCATTCCTCAATCGATTCAATTCAAGCATTTTCCTTGGAAAGAAACAGAATTCCAGATTCGAATCAAAAGAAATATTGAAGCAAATAGTAAACATGAAAGAGATATTACGAGAGAAATGTCTATATGGTCTTGACCAATCCATAACTAAGGAATCTCCTGTAATTCGGTTACTGGTTAACAGCATCATTCATCGGAATCCTCAAGATGCATTCGAAAGCATTGAGATAACAGCGTTCGTTTACTAACAATTTTATTTTAACTCCCGAGAAACCTGCGAACAGTGTGGGGTTGAGGTTACTCACACTCAGGTTTCTATTAAAAGCTAATATTTTCTAACTCCGAATTGCCTGAATCGCATCCTGTTCACGGAACCATATTACGGTTGCAGCAACAGTAAAGACGAAGATTGATGCCAGAGCAATCAGCAGCAGGTTGGCCTCCCCGAATATCAAATTAATTCCATACCGAACGATATACGCCAACCCTGCTAATGGTATAAGTGTGCCGAAGGCGGCAATACTTTTCAATCCAAATGTCCAGGCATTCGTCTTTGTCAATTTAGCTCCAAAATAGATAATTACAACCGATACAAGAGGGTAAACTGTAAGCCAAACCAAGGCAACAGCCATCATACTGTACTGGGCCGTGATTAAGAAACCGGCAGGCAGAAGAATGGCATTTGCCGAAGTGTAATAAAAAATAAACCGGGCCTCACCTTTGGCATTGATTAGCTTAGGCAGTAGTGTAACGAGACACTGAATAATTCCCACAACTACAAATATTCTCATGTAGGGAACGGCCGGCAACCATTTTTCATAACCTACATATGGCAGAAACCAGTCGATATACACACCAATAATAACCATGACTGTTCCCACCAGGAGCATGCTGGCGCGAGACATCGTAAAAAAGTAGTTCCGTAGTCTTGGAGTATCGTACTGTAGCTTAGCAAACGCCGGATACGCCACCCGGTTAATAACATTCGCCAACTCTTTAACCGTATCGAAAACCAGCCTGTAAGCAAACGAATAGATTCCAACGAGTTCCATCGAAAAGAATTTTCCGATAATCAGGTAATCGGCATTCATATAAAATTTTTGAAAAAAGTTGGATCCGGTAGTAAACATTCCGAATTCAATCAGTCCTTTAACCTGGTTGTAACTGTATTGCAATCGGGGCCAATAGGGCTTAAAGACCATACAAAAAAGCATCTGTCCCACTTTGTTTGCCAGTTCAGCCAGGATAATGGCCCAGGCACCAAAACCGGCATATGCCAGGTAGATCATCAAACCGGCCGATGATGCAAGCGCTACATTGTCGCTAATTGCAAGCTTCTTAAACTCCAGCTCTCGCATCATTAGTTTGCTTGAGATCATATAAAAACTAAATGCAATGATGCCAAGCATGTAGACTCTTATCATGGCAGATAGTACAGGTGTATTATAAAATGAAGCGATGAACGGGGAGGCAATAAATATGATCAAATAAACTACAACAGAAAGGGAAAAACTGGTCCAAAAAAGAGAATCAATTTGGGTTCGTCCTATTCTTTTTTCCTGTACGATAGCCGTGCCAAGGCCAAGCTCTGTTAATGCTTTGGTTGTACTAAAAAAAGCGAGTGCAAGAGCAGCAATTCCAAACTGTTCTTCAGAAATAACTTTTAGCGTATAAAAGAGGGCAACAGCATTTAAAAGACGAGCTGAAACAGAACCCACACCGCTATACAATACCGACGAAGCTACTCTGCGGGCAAAAGGACGATTACTCATTTTCGTGTAAAATCATCGGATTAGCGGTTTTTTGTGATTTTTTGGTGTGCAAATATAGGGGGAAGTTGAGAGGAATGAAATTCAAATGGGCGTAAATTATGACGTTTAATAATCAGTAAATATTCTGTTCATATATTTAAATAACAGGCTCAAATTCTTTATCTTTGCCAAGCAAATAATTTCATTCAAATAGTTACAATGTCAGAAAATAACGAGAAATCAAAATCAGAAGGAAAACTATTAGTTCTAACCCCCGGAATGGGAGCTGTTGCTACTACATTTATTGCAGGTGTTGAATCTATTCGAAAAGGTCTTTCCAAGCCTATCGGTTCGTTAACACAGAAACAAACAATACGTTTGGGAGCACGATCGGAGAATCGAAATCCCCTGATTAAGGATTTTCTTCCCTTGGTTGACTTAAACGATCTTACTTTTGGTGGTTGGGATGTAATTTCTGACAATGCGTATGATGCATGTAAACGTGCACAGGTGCTAAGTTCTCAGGATGTGGAACCGATTGCTGATTTTTTAAAGGATATTGAACCGATGCCAGCCGCATTTGAACAGAAATATGTTAAAAAACTGGTTGGAAAAAATGTTAAGGAGTTTACAACGAAGAAGGATTTGACCGATCAACTTCGGAATGATATTCAAAATAAAATTAAAGAAACCGGCGCTGACCGTGCGGTGATGGTGTGGTGTGGATCTACCGAAGTTTTTATGTCCCCATCGTCTTGCCACATGTCTATAGATGCTTTTGAAGAAGGGCTCAAAAACAATGACGAAGCGATCTCCCCTTCGCAACTATATGCTTACGCCGCCATCATGGAGGGCATTCCATATGCCAATGGAGCTCCTAATCTATCAGCTGATGTGCCGGCTCTTACCGAACTCGCCGTTCAGAAAGGAGTACCCATTGCAGGAAAAGATTTTAAAACCGGCCAAACATTAATGAAAACTATTTTAGCCCCGGGTTTTAAAACACGAATGCTGGGAATTAAAGGATGGTTTTCAACCAATATTTTGGGAAATCGGGATGGCGAAGTCCTTGATGATCCGGACAGTTTCAGATCGAAAGAGGTTTCAAAAACAGGCGTATTGGATACCATTCTGCAACCCGAGATATACGGTGATCTTTATGAAGACCTCTATCATAAAGTGCGAATTAATTATTATCCGCCCTCCGGAGATGAAAAGGAAGGCTGGGACAATATTGATATTTTTGGCTGGATGGGATATCCCATGCAGATTAAAGTTAATTTCCTTTGTCGGGATTCTATTCTTGCTGCACCTATCGTGCTGGACTTGGCGCTTTTCTTAGATCTGGCTAAACGTACAGGCAAGAAAGGAATTCAGGAATGGTTGAGTTTCTACTTCAAAAGTCCACAGGTTGAGGAAGGACACATCCCTGAACATGATATTTTTATCCAGCACTTCAGATTGAAAAATACACTTCGGATCATGGGTGGAGAAGAACCTATCACCCATCTTTCTGAAAATTTTGAAAGTTACACGTAATCAAGCTTTGTTAAAGTTAAACTGATTTATATGAAGAAAACGGGAATAATTTTAGCAGCCGGCTTTGGGTCTCGTTTGGCAGGTACCGATGACGATACTGACCTAAAACCACTTACCAATGTTGATGGAACTCCATTGATTTATCGCACTATCCGAAGCCTGAAAATAGCCGGATGCAGCCGCGTAGTAATTGTTCTTGGGTACGGATTCGAACAAATCAAAAAAGATATTCTTGAATCTTACACGGGTAACCTGCCCATAGAATTTGCCCGTAATGATCAATATGATTTGAGCAATGGAATTTCGGTTCTGGCTGCTGAACCTTTTATTGATGATAATTTTATACTCACAATGGCCGATCATATTCTTTCTGATGAGATGATGCTAATGGCTAAAGAGCATGTTCCACCCGAAAATGGTGCCACCCTTCTCGTTGATTACAAAGTTGATGAGATATTCGATATTGATGACGCCACGAAAGTAAATTCCCAAAACAGTCGAATCCAGACAATCGGGAAAAAGATAACGAACTACAACTGTATAGATACGGGCGTTTTTGTTTGTACCCCAAGCTTATTAGATGAAATTAAGAAAGTATATAAAAAACAGGGAGATGCATCTCTATCAGACGGTGTGCAAGCGTTAGCTGATAAAAACAAAATGCATACACTTGATATAAGAAATGCATTTTGGCAGGATGTTGATACTCCTGAAATGCTGGAACATGCAGAAAAAATACTCAACTCAGAAATTCCCGCAGAAGTGTAGCAGTTCATTTAAATTTGTTCTCGCCTGAAAACTGTCGAAATAGTTTAATACAGGCTACCATAAAATAATGACCTGGTTCTTCCTTATTAATCATCACAGTACTGATCCTTTCAAGTAGCTCTCCCTTCGTTACACGCTTTGTAAAAATTCGTCGCAGCGATTCACCCAGTTAACCATCATTTTTACTCCGGTTATGCGGTCTTTAAAGATTCCAAACTCGTTAATTGAAAATGAATTAATGATTGGTACACTTATCCAGTCTTACAAATAGGTTCAGAGTCCATTGTAGTATTTTGAAGAAATTTTTTGGCAAATAAATCTTCAAAGATATTTCCCTGAATCTCTTCTCCAAAAGCAGAATTTCATATTGAGGATGGATTTCAAATGGCAAGAAAAAAAGCATCAAGAATAATTGTACCCTTGGAATATTCATTGGAAATAGTTCGCTGAATAAAATTAATAACTTCTTGATTTCATGAGTTTTACTAAAAAACACGATCAGTTTCGGGATAAAAATTTAAGCTGCATCCAATTTTTCAATTGAACCCAATCTTCCGTTGTTATCACTTTTAGAACGGTACCAAGAATTGAAAAGAACAGCAAAAATGTGATTATGCTTACAGATAAACCCATGATTGTATCCCCCTCACTGATAAAGGTTATTCTGCCATACCAAATCAGTACACCGGTCAAGGCCGAAACGCCCAGTACTTTTAAATAATACGGAAAGGGAAGCACTTTTCTCGCCGGCAGTTCCATATGGCTGCCGATTCTTCTGAGGGTAATGTACCAATTGTAAACATTGGCAATCAGGGTCCCCAAAGCCGTTCCGTTAATTCCATACATCATTGTAAGTGGTACACTCAAAATCAGATTTGCTATCACAAGGTTTATACTTAAATAAAAAACCCCTTTCGTATCACCAAAAGCCTGCAAAATACTTCCGTAGTGGGTTACCCGCAGCAGAACAATGAGGTTGTAAATTTGAAATGGTAATACGGCATTGCGGTAACTGGTCCCTTCCGATTCAGCAATAATCGCAATAAGATCCGAGGCAATCACAATCGAAAGAATGGTAAGCGGAACTACCAGTAAGCTTACTTTTTGAACTCCTTTATACCAAAGTTCGAGCAACTCCTCTTTTTTTGATTCTAACTGGAATTCAACATAACGACTGATTAAGACTGAACCGACAGCAAAGGGAATCACACGAATGATCGGTACCTCCTGGGCTCCTATCGTATATTCCGCATATGCCGCTACGGGCAGCAATATGGAGACTACAAATTTATCCACATACCGGTTTATTTTATTAACCAATGCAGACAAGCCAAGTGGTAACGAAAAATTTACCTGTCTTTTAACGGAAATTTCAGAATCACTCAGTTTTCCTTCCGGAAGAACAATTTTCATCCATATCCAGGAACCGGCAAACCGAATGAATCCGTATGCAACGAGACCATATACGGCAATATCCAGGCCATATCCTAAAGCAAGAGGGCCCACTAAAAATGTGAATGTTAACAGGCTTGTTACCATCTCAAACCAGGCCGAGTCTTTTTGCCGGTCAAGAGCAAGCAGAATATTGGTCACCGGCCAGGTTGGTATTTCAAATACAGCTACAATAGCCATAAATGGCAGCAATTGCTGAACCTGCTCAATACTATCGGAACTCCACTCTGTGAGAAACAATGGAGCAAAGTAACTTACAAGCAAAATTACTACTCCTGCTATAAATGCAGTTCCGAGCAGAATGAGCGTGGTTTGGTTTACAAAAGCACGTTTTGCACTTCCGCTCACTCTTTCAAAAAAGTAAAAAACGCTATCAGGAAAACCGAGAGTTGCAAGATTTCTGGCCACCTCATGGATCATCAGAAGATACCCGATAATTGCAAAATCTGTTTTTGATAAGATCTGGATCGTGGCAATAACAATGGCCAGATCAATGACAGTTGTTACAATTCTTGCAAAAACAACTACACCAGCTTTCTCTGATAAATTGGTACTTTTTTTAGCCATTTGTTAAGAGCTCGTCAAACAAAGAGGCCAGTTCTCCTGATGTATGTTTTGCCTCGTACATGTTTCTGTCGGGAATCTCTTTTTCGGGAGATAAAAGAAAAGATTCCTCATTTTGTTTTGCCCTGGCAAACGATTGTAACAGCTCGGCAATTTCTTTTTTCTCATCGGGATGAACCTGGATACCGGCTTTACTTCTCATGACAATATCTCCCACTTCCGGGTTTGGCGTGATTGATAAAATTGGAACTTTCACGGATAAATAATCCCACAATTTGGCCGGAATAACCTGTTCTCTTTCCATATTGGTACTTAACAGTAAAATATCCGCACTTTTTAAAACCGGAAGCATTTTTTCCGGAACAACCGGCTCATGAAAAATAAAATTCTTTTCCAATCCATACTCCCGAATTCTCCGGAGATTCCGGGCATCTGGTTTCCCAAAACTGTGAATGTGAATGTTCGATGCATCCCCCGCATTTTTGCTTTTTAGCTCTCTCAATGCATCTGCTATTGGCGTAACGGGACTCAGCCGCCTGAACCGGCCGAAAAAAATTAAGTTCAGGTATTCGGGATTTAGTTCTTCTCCCCAGGTTTCACTCTCATATTCCTTAATCAAAGATGAATCAAAAGAATTATAAATGGTTTTTGTTTTTTGCTTCGGCAGTTTGAATTCATCCAGATATTTTTTCTCCGTCAGGCCTGATGTAAATACAACACGATTGGCATTTTGCAAAATTCTCTTTTCTACTTGTTTGTCTATCTCCAAAGAGAACGGCGATCGAGTTCTGAGATGAACTTCCGCCGCTGTCCAGGGATCCCGGAAATCGGCAATGAACGGTTTTGAAAAACTTCGCGCAAGCTTTTCTCCCAGCCACAAGCCCGACCAGGGATCCCCTGTTGCCCAAATAATATCCGGATCGATCTTCTTCACTTTTTTTCTAATTTCGAAATATTTTAAAACGAACAGATAGATCCATGAATCGAGTGGAGTTTGTTTATCCAGCCAGTCTAAAAAAGGCGATTCCTTTTTTGCCGACTCAGATTTGTTTTTTTGTGATGTAGTACGATCGAACGGAGGTTCAATTTCAATGACCGGAATCTCTTCAAGTAGCTTGCTTTCCAATTTCGTTCTCTGGTTTCCCGGACTGGAAATGGTAAGTATAACCGGTTGATAGCCATAAGATCGGAGATGAATTGCGAATTTAAAGGGTCTCAACGAGCCCACTCGCCTTCTTGGAATAAAATAAGGCGCTATCATTAAAACCGTTTTCATCAAGAAAATAATTTTTTTGAGCGTGAATATGACCCCATTGAATATATCAATGGATTGAAGATCCGAATTTCAGTTATTGCGAGTTGATCAGTTTTTGCCAGCATCGCTCTGAAAATTCATTGAGGGGTTCTTTTTGGTGATACCACCCAAAATGAAGACAGTAAGGAGTTACATAAAGATAGTCTCCTTTTCCGGGGATGGAGGTCAACATCCGAATCAACAATTTTTGGATCCAAAGTTTTTTCAATCCTTTTAAATCATAGATAAATCGGTCACCAAAAAACAGACATTTAACGTTTTTAAAATCTTTATCGTAGTTCGTATAACTTTCAATAAAATCAAGCTGTGAACTCTCGTACCCATTTAACCACGGGAAAACCTGCAGCTTTAATTTTGCCATCGCAATTGCGTAGCTCCATTCACATGATTCCTCACTGCGACCCTTCTCCTCTTTACGACTTCGAAAATGGGTTTCGTCTTGCCTGCTTAGCATCTCTTTAGCAAGCTCACAAACTTGTTCTGTTACATCGTAATCATCAGCATAAATCAAACCGGACTGCACCCTGCTGAGATAAGTGATATCGAATCTTCTAAGCGTACGTTTCCTTCTGCGAAATAAAACATCGATCAGTACCCGAAACCCTTTGGGAGCTCCAAAAAAAAGATCGGAGGTTTGGTTACCCGTTATTGTAAACTTATACGCACTTAACTGTTTCCAAAGATTATCTGGGTTTTTACACCATAGAATATCACTGTCGAGAAACAGATTCTTTTTGAAAGCCAGAAACCGATATACATTATGCTTAAAACCGGTAATAGACTGGTACTCTTCAGGTAGATGAAAAATATGCGTAAAAAGAGAACTGAGACTGTAGTTAGAGAGTATCTCTTTATGCTCTTTTGAGCAAAAAAGGGCAACCGGCCGATCTTGGTCATATCTTCTCAGCGTTTGCACACTTGATACGGCATGCTTCAGATATTTCAGCTTCCCATAAGTAGAATATACATAGCCTTCATCTGCAAGTGGCTTGCCGGAAAAAGTTGTTTCCATGCATTTAAATTATGTTTATGACCGGGCAGCACGACGTCTTAAACTTTCCATAAGTGCATCAAACCCCCGTTGCCTGATAATGCTTTGAAACTGACGATTATAAGAGTCAGCTGTTGATACCTGGTCTATTGTCATATCAGTGATCATCCAGGTATTATCGAACCGTTCAAGATTATAATCAACCGAAGTCCGTACATCTTCTAATTGAGCCGTTGTAGCCACAAATGCCGAATCTTCATTTACTTCAATATTGTTGTACGTAACTTCCGCACGATAAATATCTAACCGGTTCAGAGAATTATCACGGATAATTGTTGAAAACAAAGATACAAATTCTTCTCGTTCTTCCTCGCTAATTTCATTGTATGTATCACCAAGAGCGTGTTGTGCCATAGAACGGTAATTAATAACATCATTTATAATATCTTTCAACCGGTCTCTTTGTTCTTGGGTATACTCAGTTCCTTTGGGTCCCAGTAAATCTTTAATCTCATCATCGCGCTCTTCGAGCATCATTCGGATTGAATCGGCTTCTGCCTGGGCTGTTACCAAAGGAGCAAAACAAAGTATTACAATTAAAAGAGTATATATTTTCTTGAACATATCAGTTTATTTTAAATTCAGTTGCGAAATAGGCAAGCCACCTGCTTTGTATAGTGCTGCTACTTTCTTATTCAAATCATATACATTTTGTTTCAATTTCACGCGAAGTTCCAACTCTTTTTGAACAGCATCCAGAAAATCTTCTACATCACCAAAACCTATATCATAATTTAGTTGCTCATTCCGAACCCAATTACGAGCTGTTACAAGTGCCTCTTCGGTCTGTTTCATTCTTGTTTCGGCAACAGCCGCCTCACGATAACGCTCATTGAGATCCAATATGATTTGGTCTGATACAGCTTTTTCAAGGTCATTCACTCGTTTATATTCAATACGGGCTTTATCAACAGAAGCACGCATCGATAAAATATTCAGATTTTGCCGGATACCGAACCCTACACCAACAGAACCATAATTAGTATTATTCCTGATAAAAGGATTCGTTTGACGCGGACGGTTTGGAGTATTGGCAAAACTGCCAGTTATGCCAAAAAAGAACAATGGGTATTGCCGGGCTTTTTCGGCTTCAAGCCTCTTTTCCAGTGCGGTTATCCCAAACTCAACTCCTCGTAACTCAGGCCGTTCCTGTACTGCGTTTGCCCGGTAATAATCGTAATCCTGGAGTTCGTAAGGTACGGGGTCTAAAAAGTTTGATGCTGGCATATATACAACTCCCGGCTCAGCCTGCAGGGCATAATCCCATACCCTCTTTATATAATCGAGACTTTGTTGAACCTCTACCCTGCGTGTGACAAATTCTGATTTAAAAATTTCAAATTTAAAAACATCCGATTCTTTCAGATCGGGGTTTCCCTCCTCTCTCATCTCATTTATGTTTTTCTCAACCCGATTTAACTGTTCATTGGCATCTTCAAGTATTCTTGAAATTTCTATGGCCAGCAGATAGCTGTAATAAAGATCAAAGAGCTGTATTCTTGCTTCAGCTTTTACTGCACTAAATTCGTATTGAGCCGATTTTGCACCTGCTTCTGCTGCTTTTACAGCACTTGAAACAGCACCCCATGTGTAGATAGGCTGAGTGGCTGAAAGTTCCGCGCGTGTAAAAACAGCCCAGTTGTTCCAATCATTTTCAAGATCAGGATCGAGATAATACTCTCCTTCCCCTAAATCCTGCCGTTTACTTTCTACACCCGGTACTACACCATGTTGTGTATTCAGTTCCAGGCGAGGGAAAATCCGTTGAGATTTTACTGTACGAACTCGGTTTCTTGCCAGATCTACTTTACCACTCTCGTACGCAACCTGGCCCGAATTACTAAGTCCTCTCTCTAAAAATTCAGGTAATGTTACAAACAGTGTATCTTGAGAGATAGCAGGTTTACAGACAATAAAGAATAGAAATATTATCGTCCCGGTTCGGGATAAATCTTTAATGTTTAGCATTATGGCATTTTAGATTGAGAGAGTTTAGCCATCAACGTATAAATAGTATGTTTATTTAACAGAAAAGCCCCAACAAAATGTTGAGGCTTTCTAATTTAAAGCGGAGGGAGAGGGATTCGAACCCCCGGAGACCGCGAAGCCTCAACGGTTTTCAAGACCGCCGCATTCGACCACTCTGCCATCCCTCCAAAAAATGCTGATTGATAATTTTTTATTGTTGAATAAGTTCAATCAAAAAATCACCAATCAAAAATCTTAAATCATAAATTAACAATTCTAATGATCCTCCAGTGCTGCCGCACCAGAAACAATTTCTGAAATTTCTGTTGTAATCGCACTTTGTCGTGCCTGATTGTACTCAAGTCTGAGATCTTGTTCCAGCTCTTTCGCATTTTCAGTAGCATTATCCATTGCAGCCATTCGTGCACCCTGTTCTGCTGCATTCGATTCCAAAACAGCTCTCCAAAGATGCATATTTAAATGAACAGGCAAAAGCTTTTCCAGGATTGATACCGGATCAGGCTCAAAAATATAATCTTTTTCCTTTGACGATTCTTCTTCGCCTTCATCCATTAATTCGGTTTTCAACGGCAGGGCTTCCTCAATCAACCTGTTCTGTGTGATTACCGTTTTGAACTCATTGAACGCAATTAAGACTTTGTCGTAATTTTTCTTCACAAAATTTTCTGTAGCATAACCCATAATGGCTGATGTTTCCTCATAACTTAGCTCATCAAAGAAACCGGGATATGCACTCACTACATTATAATCTCTTTTCTTAAAATAACCTGATGCCTTTTTACCAATGGTAATAATTTCCAGGTTACCTTCACTGTTAAACGAACTGTACTGTTCTTCAATTACAGACTCTACTTTTCTGAAAAGATTGTTATTAAAGCCGCCACAAAGTCCACGATCAGAACCCACAACAATCAGCAGAATCCGGTTAATTTCTTCGGGTTTGCGCAAAAGTTTGTTCTGAATATTTTGCTGTGAAGAAACGAGTTTTGCAACAACCTCACCCATTTTCTTGGAATACGGCCGAGTTTCATTCATGCGCTGCTGAGCTTTTCGCAGCTTAGCAGCTGCAACCATTTTCATGGCTTTTGTGATCTGCTGGGTATTCTTTATGGATGAAATCCGATTTCGTATGTCCCGGAGGTTTGCCATTTAATTACTTCTCTTCAGTTACAGCTAACAGTTGATCGATTGTACTTTCGGCCGTTTTAATCAATTCTTCACTGAATGCATCATCCAACGTTCCGGTTTCAGCCAAAACATCCATTCTCTTGGAATACTTAGCCTGAATAGTTTCAAGAAACATTTTTTCAAATTCACCAATCTGATCAATAGAAAGTTTATCAAGTAAACCTTCGTTATTTACTTTCAGAAGGGCTATTTGCTGCTCTACAGGCAAGGGTTTGTATTCACCCTGTTTCATCAGTTCAACGGTTCGTTCACCCCGTTTTAACTGACGTTGTGTAGCGGCATCAAGATCTGAACCGAACTTGGAAAATGCCTCTAATTCACGATACTGAGCAAGATCAAGCTTCAACGTACCGGACAGTTTCTTCATTGACTTAACCTGAGCCGCTCCACCCACACGAGATACTGAGATTCCTACATCAATTGCAGGGCGGATGCCGGAGTTAAACAGATCGGTATCCAGGAAGATCTGTCCGTCTGTAATAGAAATTACGTTCGTTGGAATATATGCGGAAACATCTCCTGCCTGAGTCTCAATAACCGGCAGTGCAGTTAATGACCCTCCTCCTTTTACTTTCGGCGCAAGCTCTTCCGGCACATTGTTCATTTGCCTGGCAATTTTATCACTATCAATGATTTTTGCTGCACGCTCCAACAATCGGCTGTGCAGATAAAATACATCACCGGGATATGCTTCCCGTCCCGGAGGTCGTCTCAACAGGAGTGAAAGCTCACGATAAGCAACCGCCTGTTTCGACAAGTCGTCATAAATAACAAGAGCATGTCGTCCTGTATCCCGGAAGTATTCTCCAATTGCAGCACCTGCAAATGGTGCAATGTAACGCAATGGTGCAGATACACTTGCAGGTGCAGAAACAACAACTGTATAATCAAGTGCGTCATGCTCCTTCAGAGTACTTACAATACTCGCTACTGTTGATCCCTTTTGACCGACAGCTACATAAATACAATAGACCGGTTTGTCTGTTTCCTGTGTATTTTTTTGATTGATAATTGTATCAATGGATACAGCCGTTTTACCCGTCTGGCGGTCGCCAATAATCAACTCACGCTGTCCTCGTCCAATTGGAATCAATGAGTCAATTGCCTTAATACCGGTTTGAAGCGGCTCACTTACAGGCTCCCGATAAATCACACCGGGTGCTTTACGTTCCAGCGGAAGACGCATCGTATCGCCGGAAATTGCTCCTTTTCCATCAAGAGGCTTTCCAAGAGGATCAATCACTCTTCCGAGCAGACCGTCACCCACATTCAGAGATGCAATACTTTTTGTTCGTTTAACCGTATGTCCCTCTTCCACAACCCTGGAGGAACCAAAAAGTACAATACCTACATTGTCCTCCTCAAGGTTTAATACCATTCCCCGAACCGGATTTCCGGCATCATCTATAGAATCGGGAAGTTCAACCAGTTCACCGGCCTGAACTTTAGAAAGTCCATATACGCGCGCAATACCGTCACCAACTTCGAGAACGGTACCTACGTCATATACGTCAGCTTCGCCGTCAAATCCGGTCAGTTGTTTTCTTAAAATAGCCGATACTTCGTCAGGTCTGACTTGACTCATTACTTATCCTAAATTTTTTATTCAATTACAGTTGAGGTCAAACGATCTTTCAACTGGCTTAATTTAAATTTAACAGATCCATCCACCACAGTGTCGTCAATTCGGATTTTCAAACCGCCCATTAACTCTTCTTCAACCTCGGTTGAAAACTCAACCTTTTTGCCGGTTGTTTGCTCAATATTCTTTTTCAATGCTTTTAACTGAGCTTCTTCCAATTTCCTGGCTGAGGTTACTCCTACTTTAATGATACCCTGGTGTTGGTTGTATAATTCAATAAACTTGTTTGATATCTCCTCTAAAAGAGATTCCCTGTCTTTTCGTGTTAACAGGTTATTTAGCTCGAAAGTTAAATCCTGCAATTTACCCTTAAAGATCTTTTGTACAACTTCTTTTTTTTGATCTTTTTTGATAATCGGATTTTTGAGAAATACTCGCAGATCAGAGGATGCATCAATAGTATTTTTAATCAAGAGCATATCTTCCCTGGCTTCCTCGAGAATATCATTCTCAATTGCTACCTCCAGAAAAGCATTTGCATATCGCTTTGCTGCCTTGGTACTCATTGATTAATTCATTTTTGGTAGATCGTTGATAAATGAATCAACGAGTTTCCTGTTTTTCTTCTCATCGAGTTCAGCATGAATAATCATGGAGGCAGATTTTACAGCAAGATCTGCCACCTCATCTCTGAGTTCGTTGAGTGCCCGCTTCTTCTCCTGCTCAATAGTATTTCGAGCATCTTCAAGAATATTAGCGGCATCTTTCTTTGCTTGCTCAATTTTTTCACTGCGCAATACTTCGGCATCTTCCAAAGCTTCTTTCCGAATTTTTTGGGCTTTCACTTCAGCTTGCTGTAAAGCCTTATCGTTATCTTTCGAAATTTGTTCAGCTTTGGCGAGGGCTTTCTCTGCTGATTCTAAAGAATCTTTAATGCGTTCTTCACGCTCAGTAAGAGCTGACATAATTAGCGGAACTGCATATTTGCCCATCACAGCTAAAAATATTATCAGTGTGATAGCTACCCATATGGCAAAACCACTGTTAAAGTTGAGGATTGCACCTCCGCCGCCACTCGCCGCTTCTGCAAAAATCAGCGTCATAATAAAGATGATTTAAGATTAAGCGAAGAAAACAAGCAGAATACAAACAATAGCGGCGATAAGCGCAACACCCTCAATAAGAGCGGCTGTCAAAATCATAGCGCCACGAATTTCTCCTGAAGCTTCTGGTTGTCGTGCAATACTTTCTACGGCTCCTTTACCAATCATGCCAATACCAACACCGGCACCAATTGCCGCGATTCCTGCTCCGATTCCTGCTGCTAATAAACCCATAATTTTACCTTGTTTTGTTTTGTAATGTTTAGAGTATATAGATGTTATAAAGTTCGTTATGCATGCGCTTCGACATGTCCTTCTTCATGAGGGTGCTGCTCTGCGGCCATACCAATAAATACCGCAGAAAGAAGGGTAAAGATATAAGCCTGCAAAATGCCCACAAATGCTTTTAACAGATAGAGAGCAACTGTGAGCGGCACTACCAGTATACTGGAGCCTAATCCAAACGCGGGACTGAAATATTCAGTAAAAATAAATATCAGCCCTAAAATACAGATAATCATAATCTTGCCTGACAACATGTTCGCAAAAAGACGAACAGCCAGTGCAAGAGGCTTGGTGAACAAACCTAAAATTTCAATGGGAGTCAAAATAAATCTCAACCAACCCGGCACGCCCGGAAACCAAAAAACGTGTTCCCAGTGATCTTTCGATCCGTTCCATTGGGTAATAAAAAATGTAAATGCCGCTAAAATACCGGTCACTGTAATATCGGCTGTTGCTGTAACTCCCCAAGGCAATAAGCCAAATAAATTCATGAATGTAATAGCTACAAAAACTGCAAATAGATAGGGAACAAATTTCTTGTATTTATCATCCGATATATTCGTTTTTGCAATATCATCCCGAACAAATACAAACGTAATTTCAAACAAGTTCTGAAACCATCCCTCCGGCTCGGTTTCACGGCCGGCCCCTCTCTTGTATTTTCTTGCCATTGCAATGGTTATCCAAAGAGTAAGAACTACGCCAAACCAGAAATACATTAAATGCGAAGTGATAGACATGTCCAAAACAACGTTATTCCCCATTGTAGATACTAAGGAGTGATCAGAAAGCTCTTCAAAATTTCCAGATGCTACAGCGGCTTGAGTAGTAGCATACACGTAGGGAATGGCACTTCCTTCAACAAATAAAATTCTTGGCAGGTACAAATGATATCCGGCTACATCCAGATAGTGGTGATCCTGAACTTTACCGATAACATCGATAGGATTCTCACTCTCTTCAGATGCGTCTGCAGCTGTTAGTGCAGGGTTCATTGTTAAAATAAAGAGAGCTGTAACAGCTATCCGACGCAATATTAGACTCATCTTCGGCAGTAGTATTCTCTATTAATTTGTGAGTTTATGATTCAAAAAAATCACTTCATTTACAGAATGGAAAATATACGAAATTATAAAACTAACAGTAAAACTAAATTCGTGAATTTTTGTCATTGTAAGAATCAAAATAAAGAGCAGGCAGACTATCAAAAATCGTACAAACAAAGAGAGAAAATAGATCTGCAGAAAGTTTTGATCGGCATTTTTATTTATAGCCGAAAAAACAAGATGTATGATTACAGCAAAGAGCCCCAAAAAATATCCGGTACTAAAACCAATTCGTTCATGAATAGGTAAAAGAAGAATCAAGATAAATGCGAGAAGTGCAAAAATAAAAATGCTGAGCTGTATATTTTTCGGTACATCTTTCAGCATACTGTTTGTCAATTCCGGCTGTTTGTATCTTTTGCAATTTTAATAAAGATAGAGAGCATCAATAGAACTCCTGTAAAGATCCCTGCAAGTAACCACCATGGAGATGTTTGATACCGTTCGTCAAGCCAGTATCCAATAAGAATTGGCACAAAGAATGAAGCTGCAATTTCAACACCAAGACCCGCATATTCCAGGTACTTTCTATTTTTAGAATCCTTAATCAAATGAATAAGGTTAATCTTTCTCTTTAACGACTGTTGATTCTGCGTATTGAGCATCGGTTTCGCCATCGAGGTTGGTATCCTGTTCGCCCATCCTGCAATTTCCATTTAGTTGTGCTCCCTCCTCAACAACTAAAACTTTTGTGAAGATATCACCGCCAACGATGGCAGTTTGCCTGAGAGAGAGTTTTTCAGATACTTTAATTGTACCTTCAATCTTTCCGGCAATATCGGCCTCGGTTGATGCAATATTACCATCAACATGTGCCGAGGAACTGATAATAACTTTTCCTTTACAGATCGCTTCCCCTTCCAACCTCCCGGCAATGCGAATATCGTTATTCGATTTTATAGTTCCTTTTATGGTTGTGCCTTCGCTAATCATATTCAGAGAAGGTGATTTTTGAGATGTTCCGTTCACTTTATTACCAGGTTTATTTTTAAACATTTTAGAATTACTCCATCAAATACATGAGTGGATTTTGTGGAACTCCGTTTTTCCAAATCTCAAGATGCAGGTGCGACCCTGAGCTTAGTACACCACTATTGCCTATCAATCCAAGAAGATCGCCTTTCATAACAACATCTCCCTGTTCCTTGAGAAGTCTGGCACCATGCTTGTAAATACTCATGATACCATTTGAATGCTGTACGTATATTACATATCCATAGTTAATTGTCCAACTTGTATTCACAACTGTTCCGTCTGCAATTGAGCGAAATTCTGTGTTGCTGTTTGCAGCCAGATCAATACCATAGTGCTTCTCTTCGGATGAAAATTCCTGTGTTAGCGTACCTTCAATTGGATAGTGACTTGGAAAATCAGGAATACGGGCGAGTCTGGATGAAGAGATAATCTCATCCTGGTTAATCATATCATATGTAGGTATCCTTAGCGGTTCGTTCCAACTATTTTCCCGGGTGGTTTGACCTTCTCCTACAAAACTTCTGTTTACAGTAAAATTTGTATCAGGCACCGTTCGGATAAACTGTTTCAGATCATTGAGTTGTACCTCCCTGGCATAAAGAGAGTCCTGCAGTGCCTCAACTCTTTGGTTAATGGAGATCACCTGGTCTCGAAACCGTTCATCAATCTGTTTTTGATAGATTGAACTGAGTGGGGTTACAAAAAAAATCCCGATGGTAAGACCTATGGATACCACAACCACAGCAGCTCCGATTTTTATAACATCAAAAGAATTGAGCTTGTATGTGCTTGAGCTATTTGGATCACTTTCATCCAGCACCACTACTGTGACCCCTCCTTCTTTCTCCGAAAAAATTTTTCTAAGAAAATTCCACATATCAAATGATAGTGTCAGGTTGAACTACTCTTCCCTCGTGTACTATTTATAGATATAAACTGGTCCGGATAACCAAAAATCAGGAAACGGAATAGTTGGGTGCTTCTTTGGTTATTTGCACGGAATGCGGGTGGCTTTCCTTATAACTTGCTGCAGAAACCTGTACAAATTCAGCTTTTTTCAGTTCTTCTATTGTTGAGGCGCCCACATAGCCCATAGCAGCTCGTAATCCGCCGCTCATCTGGTGGACCACTTCACTCAGATATCCTTTATATGGAACACGTCCTTCAATGCCTTCGGGTACTAATTTCAGATCGTCTTCAACATCCTGAAAGTAGCGATCCTTGGATCCTTTGGCCATCGCTCCAAGACTGCCCATACCCCGGTAGGATTTATATTTCCTTGATTCATAAATAATCGTTTCGCCGGGGCTTTCGTCCACACCCGCAAACATAGAGCCCATCATTACAGCATCGGCCCCACCGGCAATAGCTTTTGGGATATCGCCGGTTTGTTTAATTCCGCCATCTGCTATTAAACCTACATTCTTTTGTTTTGTGAATTCAGCAATCTCCATAATTGCAGATAACTGTGGAACACCCACACCTGTAACCACCCGTGTTGTACAGATTGAACCCGGGCCAACGCCCACTTTTACAACATCTGCGCCGGCTTCTACCAGTGCCTCAGCCGCATCTCGCGTTGCAATGTTTCCACCTATAATATTCAGATTTTTATGAGCAGATTTAATTTTCTTAATCGTTTCAAGCACACCCTTTGAATGTCCGTGTGCGGTATCTACGGTTACAATATCCACGCCGGAGTCCACAAGTGCATCCACGCGATCCATTGTGTCCGGAGTCACGCCAACTGCAGCACCCACCCTCAACCGGCCCATGCTGTCTTTACAGGCGTTGGGGAAGTTCATTTTTTTCTCGATATCCTTAAACGTAATCAATCCAACCAGTATATCGTCTTTATTAACGATTGGCAGTTTTTCTACTTTATACTCTTGAAGAATCTCTTCTGCCTCTTCAAGACTTGTTTTCTCTTTGGCTGTTATAAGATTCTCACTGGTCATGATTGTATCCAGCCTTTTATCAACGTAGTGCTCAAACCGTAAATCGCGGTTTGTTACAATTCCAATCAATCTGTTGCCGCTCTCTACAATTGGTATTCCGCCAATTTTATGCTTTTTCATTAACGCACGGGCATCTTTCACGGTGGCATCCGGTGGCAGTGTTACGGGATCTACGATCATTCCGCTTTCACTTCGTTTTACCAACCGCACATGTTCTGCCTGGTCTTCAATCGACATATTTTTGTGAAGCATGGCAATGCCGCCTTCACGCGCAAGAGCAATGGCAAGACGATATTCAGAAACGGTATCCATTGCCGCACTGAAAATAGGCGTATTGAGAGTTATGCTTGGTGTGAGATCTACTTTTGTTTCAACTTCGCGTGGTAAAACCTGCGAATATGAGGGAACTAATAAAACATCATCGTATGTGAGTCCCTGGCGGGTAATATTGGCGAAGGATGAGGAGTTCGTCATGAGAAAATTTACTTTTTTTACAGTTTTGTAAAGATAAAAAATCCATGTGAACTTCCTTACCCCAAATCGGAATTAATATTTATCGTCAGTTTGAGGCATCTATATTTCGAAATCACGTTATTCATAATTTTGTAACCTTTAATGCGTCCATAGCAGTTTCCAGCGAGCAGATTCCATCGAGGTAGCTGTTCACCCAAAAATCAACGCTTTCCCGCCTGCGTTGTACGCCTGCACAGGTTGTTGAATACCGGCCATTCAGTTCGTCAATATAACCTCGAACATCCGATTCGATTGCAAATTTCAACTTGTCCGGCAGTTCTCCCCATCCGATCAGGTTGAACATCTCTTCCAACTCCTTGTACTCTTTCTCCGCTTTATTAAAAATGGAGATG
Source organism: Balneolaceae bacterium (assembly GCA_034521495.1). Classification (NCBI taxonomy): domain Bacteria; kingdom Pseudomonadati; phylum Balneolota; class Balneolia; order Balneolales; family Balneolaceae; species Balneolaceae bacterium. The sequence continues at coordinate 602,909 of JAXHMK010000009.1, read as the reverse complement.
AGAATAGGTTCACTTTTTTGTAATTGGCTTAATTTTTTTGCTGCATTTGTCATTGTGATATGTGGTTTGTTTGATGTTATACCACAATGTAAACCGGTGCGGTGACAACTATTTGTCACCCTGTCTTAAAATAAATTTCGGATCGAGGAAATCCGCGAAGTTTTTCTGTTCTACGGGTAATGCTCTTCATAAAATTCTAAAACACTCGTTGAGAGCTTTGCAAAACCGTGGTTATTGGTCAATCTGAACTCGATTCAGATTCTCCATTCGTCTTTATAGCCAGTATCTGGAGATCCTGAATCAAGTTCAGGATGACGGTCAGAGTTTTGCAAAGCCTTCTTGTTAGAGAAAACTTCGCGGATTTTTGTTCAGAAGGAATTTTGAGATTCTTCGATCAGTATCGCCCCTTGAATGATCGTTCTAAATTACGAAGAAACGCCCATATCTTTAATAAACTTCCGGGCTGCCCAGCGGCTTCCCCACCAGCCGAGAATAATTGCCAGAATAATTACCCCGGATATCAAATAGTACCATCGCCCAAATGGCCAGGAAAGCACACCAATTTGAGGCATAAAATATGGAATAGCCCAGTGGAAAAGCGAATAGATCACGCCGGCAGCCAGCCCACCGGCAAACATTCCCTGCAAAACGCCTTCAACCAAAAAAGGCCTGCGTATAAATGCGTTGGTAGCTCCCACTAATTTCATCGCCTTAATAAGATCCCGTTTGGCGTAAATGGTTAACCGTATCGTGTTGAAAACAAGAATCATCGCTACCAGCAGGATAAAAATGCCGATGGCACCACCTGCAATAAGCATAGTTTCTGTACGCGACTCAATCATCTGCAACAGGGCCATGTTAAACCTCACTTCATCAACACCCTCGTATCTTTCAATATCGTGGACGAGCGAATCGACCTGGGCAACTGTGTATTCATCAGAAATTTCCAAACGAAATGATGCCGGCAGAAAATCAAGCTCAGCAATCGCTTCTCCACCGGTTCCAAACTCCTGCTGAAATACCTGGGCTGCACTGTCTTTGGAGATATAGGATAGGCCGGTTACGCCCGGATTCTCCATCAAGCGCCCTTCCATCAGTTGAGTATCTGTACTGTTCAAATTTTCGAGAAAGACTTCCACCTCTACCTGTTTATTCAAAAGCTGAGTGAGTTCGTAGGCATTATATCCCAGGCGAAAAAGAACCCCGATGAGGAGCACAGCAATAAAGAGAGAAAACATTGATGTAAGAGCTGCAAGCCGTGCCCGGCCCAAACCTGCAAAACCTTCTTTCAAAACATATCCTACACTCATCTATATCATCCGTCTAATTCGTAAAAAGAACTCTGATTCCAAACCGAAACCGGCGGCCCGGCATGGGATACCCCACCGATTCAAAGTACCCCGGTTGCCCAACCTGATCAAGTATGTTTTCCCATTTCAGTAGCACCATGAACCAACGCACCCTGGCTGAAACATCCAGATCTAACCGATAGTATGAGGGATTAATGAACTCGTTTGTTCCATGCTGCCATCGGTTTAGCGGCGTTATAAACTCTGCTGTTCGAAAAGGATTTGGAGAAAAAATTCCTGAAAAACCGGCTTTTACAAACGTAGCTCTGTCAAAAAGATAATTTTTCCAGTAAAAATGACTCTTGAGCCAAATTCTCTCCCCAGACTGGGCCAGCAATGAATTCACAGGCTGAGAGCTGTCAGACGAATAGGTTTTGTAAGTGCCCGATATGCCTCCCTCAAATAGATCCGAATCCAGCGACAGCCATGCTGTACCACTGGTTAGCGTGTATGGGTCAATATTTAGAAACTGTCCGTCCCGGAGGAAAACTGCATCTGTTGTATTTCGAATATCCCCGCGCAGACCAAAGGTCAGATCCCTCCAAAAATCGATCTCGGCCTGGAATCCCACAAACTGCGAATTCTCATTACTCAAACCGGGCGAGCCCGCAAATTCATCCGACTGCCAGTATGCCGCCTGGATGTCCGGTGCCCTGGATAACACACCACCAAAACCAGACAATCGCAATCGTTTAAACGGGCGAAATATCAATCGTCCCGAAAGTTCAGATGTAGAACGGCCGTCATTCCACGTTTTGATGGATGCATGTCCGTTCAACTCAAACAGGCTTCCAATTTTTTGTGATGCATCCACACTCAGCTCTCCCCCCAGCCAACTGCTTTCCGTCAGGTTTAATTTTTCCAACTCCGACATGAGAGTAAGCCGGCCGGTTCCGGTTACCTCTGTTGAAGAAAGCGAGACCCGGTGACGTGCAAACATCTCAAGTCTTCTAAAATTAGTGGAAAGAGTATCAGCACTGTAACTCATTGAGCGCTTATCTACTTGGTAATGAATTCCCATTTTGGTCGAAACAGGACTTATAGTATCCGTACGGTGATGAACTTGAACGTAAAGATCCTTCAGGGAATAATCTGAACTTGCATTCGATTCAACCGGTGAAGCCACAAAGGTATTAAATGCGAAAAACTCCGGATCGTTCACCTGGTATCCGAACGGTTCACCCAGGTCCATCCCATTATTTATAAACCCCGCTTTAAGAAGCCATCGATGGTTAAGCTGATGATATACCCTTGCCGTAACTTGTTGCCCTGTAACTTCGTTCGCCCGATATCCACCGCCATCCCTCCGGTCCCAAAAGGAGAGTTCCAGGTTCGTGGTTTTTAAAAAATTTTGTGTATAAGAAAATTCCAGACTTCGATAATTAAAATCACTTTCATCAAAGTTGAGATACGTTCGTGGTTGAATAAGATAGTGCTCCCGCAACCTCACCCTCGACCGGTAAGATGCTCCGTAATCCGTCTCATAAAAACCCGCGATTTTATGGATCGGCAGCCGATTCCAGTTCACATGTCCCGTCAGTGGATCATTAAAATTCAGTCCCTCCATCTCCAGGTTCATATGCCGGGTAGAATATGCATGAAGAAGAGCGCCATCCATCCTTCCCACCGTACCCATTCGGTAGGTAATGGCCCCTCTCTCTTTGTGAAATTTGTCGAATAGATTTAGCAAGCTTACCCAGCGGAGAGTACTATCTGTTTCGCTCACATCAAATGATTCCGGAAACTTCTGATTCCAAACATATACCGTATCAGGGATCTGTTCCTCAGCCTCCTGTTCTTGCAAAGCTTGCGAGAGCGAATCCTGTTGAGTCGTTGAAAGAGTGTCTTCCAATCCTGTCGACAGAGTATCTTGAGGTGTAGTTGATAGGCTGTCCCGGGGTGCTGTCAAAGATGTGTCTTGAGGTGCTGTAGAGAGCGTATCTTCTGGAGATTGAGGCGGTACCACCTGCAACAAGCTAAATACAAGAGCAATAATCGCGGATATCAACATCAGGGCTGTTGAGGTTTGAGTTCATACGGCAGGCTGTCAATTCCAAGCAATCTTCTCCGTACAGATTCCATTACTACCATCACGGTGCGTTTTTTGTTGATTAAACGATTGTTCGTAAAAACAGACCGGAGTGCAAAGTGGTCACCGTCCATCCAAAATCCCATCCAAACCAATCCAACCGGTTTATCTTCCGTACCGCCGCCCGGTCCTGCAATTCCTGTTGTAGATACCCCAATATCGGCTCCCAGATGCTCAGCAACTCCTTTTGCCATCTGGAGCGCTACCGCTTTACTTACAGCTCCATACTGATCCAGTGATTCCTGCGAGACTCCCAACAGGTGTTTCTTTACTCTATTTGAATAAGCTACCACACCGCCCAGCATGTAATTTGAGCTTCCGGCAATATCTGTTATTTCATTCGACAATAATCCACCAGTGCAGCTTTCAGCGGTGGCAATCATCAGGTTTTTATTAACAAGCAACTCACCTAATACCTCGGCCAGTTTCAAGTTTTTTCCATTTCCATAAATAAATGTTCCGGCTCGTTCCTGCAGGTGTTTACGCAGTTTAACCAATTTTTCCTCAGAATTTGCACTAATTCGAATCGTCACTCCACTTGGATTCGGCAGATAGGCAACTCCCACTCCATTCGATATGAATTGATCCAGGTTTCCAATCGTATCGCTGAGCGTACTCTCCGGGATTCCCGCAGTTCTGAAATATTCAGTAATAATTGTATCTCTTTCAGAAAAACAATCTTCTATCTTAACGGCCACCCGGTCTTCCATCAAATGCTTCATTTCGTGGGGCACACCCGGCAGTACAGCAAGATAATGCTCATCCCTTTCAAACCACATTCCGGGTGCTGTACCCTGATTATTGAAAAGCACTTCACAACAAGCCGGCACCAACGCCTGTTCGCGATTCGATTTTGAAAATTTAAATCCTCTTTTTTCAAAAATAGCTTTTACATGATTCAGTACATTTTGATTTTCTATTAATTCACTTTCAAAAATATCGGCCACCACTTTTTTGGTAATGTCATCGTGCGTGGGGCCTAATCCGCCGGTTACAATTGTCAGTTCAGCTTCTTTCAGTGAATCTAAAATATGTTCGCTAATTGGATTGTAATCATCCGGAACAGTGATCGTTTTTTGAACCGAAAATCCCAATTCTGTCAATTTACTGCCAATCCACGAAGCGTTCGTGTTTACGGTATCGCCGATTAATAACTCGTTACCGATTGTAATGATATGTGCTTTTTTCATAGATGTGAAAATAGGATTTTGCTGAACATGTATGAAATACAGATATAATTCCTTTTTTTGTACTTGAAAGTTCTGCCAATTTATTACGAATGAGGCTTGGAGACTATAAATAGCTGTTAACGGGTTTATCCATTCTTAAAAAATTATACACACAGATAACAATTAACTGCCAAGTATTATAACTTTGAGTGTGCAAAAAATACCAAACATATTGAGCGGCTTCCGGTTATTTCTGGCCCCGGTCTTCCTGTATCTGTTTATCCAGGAGCAGATATTCTGGCGGGCCTTAAGTCTGTTGATCTTCTTTATAGCAGCAGCTACAGACTTCATCGACGGCTACATTGCACGCCGTTTTAACGCAGAGAGTGATTTCGGAGTATTTCTTGATCCACTGGCAGACAAATTTCTCACTTTTGCAGGGTTTATCTGTTTGCCGTTCCTCGATTCAAATCAATTTCCTATTTGGGCGGTGCTGCTTATTGTTTTTCGCGATGTTACTATCACATCTCTACGAATTTTTGCCAACTATAAAGGAGTCACCATGAAAACCCGCTTCATGGCAAAAGTAAAAACCGCAATTCAAATGATCTATCTTTATGCTGCACTCGTCTTTGGATTTCTGATGTTACTTAAAGGCAGCTTTGGTGAAATCACCCAGACCGTTCTCGATTCGAATATATTCTTTGGTGGATTGATGCTGGTAACCATCATTACTCTCTATTCCGGCATTGAATATCTTGTTGTAAATCGCGCACTCTTTTCGCTTAAATACAAAAAATAATGAATATTCGTGTTGCTTTAGGCACCCTGTTCGGCGCCGGTCATCTGCCCGTAGCCCCGGGAACCTGGGGTAGTTTATTTACATTGCCTTTAATCTATCTTGCATCATTTCTTTTCCCAACCTGGGGAATTCCAGCTTTCTTTGTAGCCTCTATACTGTTATCTCTTTATTGTGCGCCGGCTGTGGAAGCAAAATATGGTCATGATCCCTCACAATTTGTTATGGATGAATGCGCTGGACAAAGTCTTGTTTTTATTCTGGGTGGCTTTTCCTACACCTTTTTTGGTGATCTTTTTACATTGATCTTTGGTTTTCTTCTTTTCCGGTTTTTCGATGTTCTTAAACCGTTGGGTATAGATAAGTTGCAAAAATTACCCGGAGAAATTGGTATATTAGCAGATGATCTGTTAGCCGGAGTTTATGCCTTCATCTGTCTCGAAGGTTGTTTCTATATTTATCATACTTTGCTCTGATATAATTCTGCTTAGAAGTTTATCGGACAGTAAATTTTTTATTGAAACTATATTAATTCCATTTTCTATACGTTACATCTTAATTCGACTGAATATTTTTTGAAGCATGATTATTGATAAGACATTTTCCAGGGAGCTCGCAAAATCATTACTTGAAATTAATGCCGTAATTCTCAAGCCAAATGATCCCTTTACCTGGTCATCCGGGTGGAACTCCCCCATCTACTGCGATAACAGACTTACTCTCCGTTACCCGGAAACACGGAAAAAAATTGCGCAGGCTTTTGTATCGTTTATTGAAGAAAATTTTTCGGATGTTGAAGTAATTACAGGCACCGCTACCGCAGGCATACCACATGCAGCATGGATTGCCCAAAATCTCGACAAACCCCTGGCTTATGTTCGTGCAAAAGCAAAATCATACGGAATGGGCAATCAAATTGAGGGAGGTGTAGATAAAGGACAAAAAACTATTGTAATTGAGGATCTCGTTTCTACGGGCGGATCTGCCATCTCAGTCATAGATGCTCTTCAATTTATCGGTGCAGATGTACAGGCACTGCTCAGCATATTTACATACGGTTTCGACAAATCAATCAAAAAATTCGAAAAAAAAGACGTTCCTTTCTACAGTTTAACAGACTACCCTACACTCATTGACGTTGCCCTTGAAACGGGAACCATCAAAAATAAAGATCTCAAATTGTTAAACGACTGGAGAAAAAGTCCCGAAACATGGCCGAATTAAGCAGTAAAGCGCTTGCAAATTTCACCGCAGCAACCTCTGCACTCATCCTTACCGAAAGCCTGCGTCTTGTAAGAAACTATAAGTACTACAACAATCTGGACGAAGACACTGCATCGCGGCATCAGCTTATCCAAAAGGTTCGTAATGTTCGAAAACTCACGTTCACTCTCGAGAATCTGATGACCAAGAACAACCCGGATGAAGCACCCTTTTTTGTATCCGTCGCAGGAGTTATCAACGATATGCTCGAAGAGATTCACAGGAAACTTCTTTTTTATGATGCCGATCTGATCGTAGATATTATTCCGTTGATTGATCAACAGCGGAGATTCTGGAGTGATTTTTCCGAGCCGGAATTTTATGATTCTCAACTTCTCAGGAAGTTAGATCACTCCATACCTGGAAAACTACTGACAATTGAAAAAAATTTAATAGGTCTTCCTCCGTTTGCAAGTGTATAATTACCAAAATCACTCACTTCAAAAATTTAAGCACGTTATATGATTCGATCTGCTACTCTCTTATTGCTCTTCACTGTTTATTTATCCGGCTGCCTGGGATCTACCGGGCCGAATGAATCATGCGAAAATCACGACCGACAGGAGCAAGCCGACTACTGGGAACAAAACCGGGATAAGGAAGGAGTAACTCAAACAGAAAGCGGACTGCAGTATCGTGTAATTGAAGAGGGCGATGGTGCCAGCCCAACGTTAGACTCCATCGTTTTGATTGAATATGAGGGAAGACGAATTAACGGCTCTATATTTGATACAACTGAAAATGTCGGGCCGCAGGAAACAGGTGTTGAAGGACTGCTCGAGGGTTTAGAAGAAGGTTTACAATTGATGCAAGAAGGTGCTACGTATGAATTTGTACTTCCCTCCTACCTGGCATTCGGAGAAACCGCAGGCGGAGATTTTTGCCCCGGAACAACCGTTATTTTTGAGGTAACACTCGTTGAAATCGTTGAATAACTAATATTTACAGAAAATTTATATGAGATTTTTAAAACTATTTCCAATTACTCTGCTTCTGATATTCGCTGGATGTTTAGATAATCCCAACACAAGTTACGATGATTCTGAAGATCAGGCCTTTATCGAAGAATATTCCCAGCGGGATGATGTAACCACAACAAGCAGCGGACTCATGTATCGTGTAATTGAAGAGGGGGAAGGGGAAAAACCTACAGCCACATCTATCGTTTTAGCTGACATGGAAGGTAGTTCTATCGACGGTGAACAATCCATAAATACATTTGATGGAGATCATCCTTCAATACTCGCTTTAAAAGACAACTTACCTGGTTATCAAGAAGGTTTTCAATTGATGAATATTGGCAGCTTGTATGAAATGGTTTTTCCAACAAATCTGGCTTTTGGTGATGGCAGAGTCATCCATTTTGAAAGAATAAAACTTCTGAACACGCAAACAGGATTTATTGAAGAGTATACACAACAAGAGGATGTAACAACGACCGACAGCGGACTTCGATACCGTGTGATTGAAGAAGGTGAGGGAGAAAGCCCCAACGAAACTTCTACCATAGTTGTAAATTACACCGGTACCTTAATGAATGGCGTAGAATTTGATTCAGGAGAATCTTCAACGTTTACGGTTGATGGAGTTATTGATGGATTTGCAGAAGGCCTTCAATTAATGAATACCGGCTCAACATACGAATTCCTAATTCCAGCGGATATCGGTTATGGTGACGATTCTCCAGGATATCCCGGAGCAGTATTGCTGTTCGAAGTAGAGCTGCTCGAAATTCAATAGAATAGTTGATTTTATTTTAGCTGTTAACATTCTTTTATCTTCGTTATTTTTGAAGGCTCAAATAAGAAAGAGACCCATACAATGAGTGATAAACGATTCTACATAGAAACCTACGGTTGCCAGATGAATTTTGCCGATTCTGAAATCGTAAACTCCATCCTGATGGAAGATGGAATGCAACCGGTACAATCTGCCGAAGAAGCCGATGTTATTTTTGTAAACACTTGTTCCATCCGGGAAAATGCAGAGACCCGGGTTTGGAACCGTTTAAAGGAATTTCGATCGCTCAAAAAAGAGAAAGATGATCTCACCGTTGGTGTTCTTGGTTGTATGGCTGAACGAGTTCGCGACCAGATTATCGACCAGGAACAACTTGTGGATATTGTTGTAGGACCCGATGCGTATCGCGATATCCCCAATCTTCTTGCAGAAGTGGATGACGGCCGGAAAGCCGTAAATGTTCTCTTATCTCTCGAAGAAACATATGCAGACATCAGCCCGGTTCGAACCAGCGATAACGGCGTAAGTGCATTTGTTTCCATCATGCGCGGCTGCGACAACATGTGTGCGTTTTGCGTGGTGCCTTTCACACGGGGACGGGAACGAAGCCGTCCGCTGAAAAGCATTCTCAATGAAATTCAGCAACTCAGCGATCAGGGTTATAAAGAGGTTACACTCTTGGGACAAAACGTAAACTCTTATCAATACGAGGATATCGATTTTACCCAACTGATGGATGAAGCCAGCAAGGTTGATAATGAAATGCGTTTTCGCTTCTCCTCCCCTCATCCAAAAGATTTTCCTGAACCGCTGCTTCACTTAATTGCAGAACGGCCAAATTTATGCAGTTACATTCACATTCCCGCTCAAGCCGGTTCAAACACAACACTTGAACGGATGAGGCGGCCGTACACAAGAGAGCAATTTCTCAACCTGACAGAGAAAATGCGTGAAATTATTCCCGGCGTATCGCTCTCAACAGATATCATCACCGGTTTTTGTGATGAAACTGAAGAGGAGCACGCTGATACGATGTCTCTCATGAAGAAAGTTCGATTCGATTTAGCGTACATGTTTGCCTACTCCGAACGGGAACGAACCCTGGCCCATCGAAAATATGAAGATAACGTGCCGGAAGAGGTGAAAAAACGTCGCCTGACGGAGATCATTGAACAACAGATGGATATCCAGGAAGAGAATAATGAGCAAGAGATCGGTAACCGACACCTTGTACTGGCTGAAGGCGAAAGCAAACGATCCAGCGAGCAACTTTCAGGCCGAACCGATACAAACAAAATGGTAGTTTTCGATCGAAAAGATTTCCAAAAAGGAGATTATGTGGAAGTTGAAATCACCGACTGCACCTCCGCCACATTGATGGCAACTCCAATTAAGAAAAGCTCTATTCAAGAGTTTTACGCTGAGCCGGCTTTGGTATAAACGAGTTAACCCTCCAGGGTTTGGAACCCTGTATTAGCGGTTTAGATCGAACTTCAATGACATGAGCCTTGCAAGTTTCTGTTCCTGTCAAAGTTGTGGGATAAGGCAATTCCCTTCGGGAACCGCTCCACGCAAGAGATCTCACTTATACTGGCGCAAGTGTTAAGCGAAGCATCACTTGTGCCCCTTTCCGTTTACAAAAAGCTTGGCACAACTGACATCCTTGGCTTACTGCTTGTAGGAAGATTTTTCCCAGCAAGAGATTATCTAATTTTATTCCAATTTATGCTTTAAAATATCGGGTTTAACACTTGCGCCAGTTTGGGGCACTGTGCAGACGAACGCTCTCCATCGGCTATCGAATCCATTTCGACTGCCGAATTTTATGACCTGAAATTGTGACATTCGGCAGGCGAAAAATACAATCGCCAGCCGAACTTCAAGCTTTTCAATGGTCTGAACCCGAAACCACTCAATCCTCATTCCACACGCCAAAAGCATGCCACTGTTAAGTGGATATTAAGTTTATTCATCGAACAGAGTTTATCAGGGTTTTGAGTGATAAGTTTCGTAAATTTTGGCATATTAAACGAAAGCAAGAATATCATTTTCACTAATTAACCATGACTGACTTTAAACCACTCGAAAAAAAGTTAAACGGGTTAGAAGAAAAACTTAAAAAATACCGGGAACTCCTTTTGGCAAACCTGGTGATGGTCGGCGAAATTCCCGCTCCAACATTTAAAGAGGAGGAGCGAGTGCAATTTATTCTCGACCGGTTTGATGAAGCCGGCCTGACGGACTCTTCGATTGACGATCATGGAAATGGAATTGGTGTTTTATCCGGACAGGAAGGAAAAGATGCAATTCTATTGAATGCCCATACCGACACTATTTTTTCCAAAAAAACAGATCATACCATGCAGGTTTCAAGTGATTCAATCACCGGACCCGGCGTGGCGGACAACAGTCTCGGATTAGCCGTGCTGGCAACTCTTCCCTACATTCTTGAAGATCTGGATATTGAACTCAAAAAAGACCTGTTGCTTTTAGCCGGTGTAAAAAGCCTTGGGCGCGGTAATCTTGAAGGAATTCGCTTTTTCCTGGAGAATAATCCATTTACAATCAGCGATGCGATCTGTATTGAAGGCATTCAACTGGGTCGGTTGAGTTATTCATCTATCGGAATGCTTCGCGGAGAAATCACCTGTACCGTTCCTGAAAGTTACGATTGGTCCCGTTTTGGAGATGCAAGTGCCATTCTGACTCTCAACGAAGTGATCAATAAGATTAACGATATCCGGCTGCCGAAACGCCCGCGAACGAGTATTGTGATGGGATCGATAGTTGGCGGAACATCTTTCAATACCATTGCACGCGATGCCACACTTGGGTTTGAAGTTCGGTCTGAATCGCAGGAAGTGGTGGAAGAGACCGGAACAACCATTGAGGATATTGTTCACGAAGTTTCATCAAAAACCGGTGATCAAATAGAATTAGATATTTTTGCCAAACGTAGTCCCGGCGGCATCCCCTATGCTCATCCATTAAACAACTGTGCCAGATCTGTAATGGAGTCGCTGAATATTGAACCACGGCTGGCGCCAAGTACGTCGGAACTTTCTGCTTTGATTGATGAAGAAATTCCTGCCCTGACACTTGGAATTACGGTTGGAGAACGAACTTTTAAAACAAATGAAACCATTCAGATTGACCCGATCTTTAAAGGCCTGGCTCAACTGATTGGTATAATTTTAGCTGTTGACGGAGGATATTGTGAGTAATAAGCTGCAAAAATGGATTGATAAGAATACCTATCATCATTCCGAATTTTGGGACCTCATGAAGTTGGTGGAGGCCAAAGAGAAGAAGAATCTAAAGATATCGCTGTGTCTACCTACTCTGAATGAGGAGAAAACAATTGGGAAAGAGATTATCATCTTTAAATCTGAACTGATGGAGCGATATCCGCTGATTGATGAGATCGCTGTGATCGATTCCGGTTCGGATGACAATACACTTGAAGTTGCAAAAAATTACGGTGCCGATACCTATCTTGCATCGGATATTCTGCCTGACCTTGAGTCCAAAAAAGGAAAAGGAGAAAATCTATGGAAAGCTATTTACCAGCTTGAAGGAGATATTATCGTGTATGTAGATGCGGATATTAGCAACATTCACCCACGATTTGTATATGGGTTAGTGGCTCCGCTCATCCATAGGGATAAGGTGCAATACGTAAAAGCTTTTTACGATCGGCCGCTGGCCTTTTCAGGAAATGTTCGCGCCTCGGGTGGCGGACGGGTAACCGAAATTTTGGTACGCCCTCTTTTCTCATTGTTCTTTCCCGAACTTACCGGGATCATCCAGCCACTTTCCGGTGAATATGCAGTCCGGCGCGAGGTTCTGGAAAACATTGCTTTCCCGATTGGATATGGTGTAGAGACCTCTCACCTGATCGATGTATATCATAAATACGGACTGGAAGCGTTCGCCCAAACCGACCTTGATAAACGTGTTCATGAAAATAAACCAACACAGGCACTCGGAAAGATGGCTTTTGGCATCCTTCAAACATTCATCAAAAGGGCACAAGCACTTGGAGTATTTGACAATGCTGAGCACGAAACCATTCTGCGACAATTCCAGGTAAAAGAAAATCAGTATGAGCAAAACCTGATGGAAATAATTGAAGAGGAACGTCCGCCGATGATTGAAATCGAAGAGTATCGCAAAAAGTTTAAGAAATAATTTTCCGGCTCCTGATGAACTACCTCGGGGCAGAGCTCACGAGGTATCGACTTTAAATCCATAATTTTTTTGATTAAATATGCGGATATTGGTGAGTGTCCCCCTTCGAAGGGGGCAATGGGGGATGATCGATTATGCATCAAAACCAAGAATTGGACATTCCTGAACTTCGAAAATCATCCCCCAGCTCTCTCCGTTCGCTTCCCCCTTCAAAGGGGGAAATTAAACCACTTTAGATTGAAATGACCTCAACCGACCTTCACGAACGGTTTAAAAAACTCTCCGAACCGCTTGAACCGATCGATACCGAAACAATCCCAACTCTTCACGAATTACGAGATATTCGGGTTATTGCGTATGATTTTTATGGTACTCTTTTCATATCCGGTGTTGGAGATATCGGGATTGATGACGGGCTTGCGAATGCTGACCTTTTATTAGAAACCCTCAAGAACTCAGGAATTGAAATCCTGGATGACTCGGCTGGCTCAGCCGGGTTTAACGTTTATAACCAGGTTGTTAAGGAGCATATTCAATCCCTGAAAAATGATGGAATTGAATATCCCGAACCTGATATCAGAGCTGTGTGGCAAGATGTTTTGGATGAGATGCGCAGTGAGGGGCTCATCAAATATTCAGAGGAAGATTCTATTGCGGAGATTGTATCCGTAGAGTTTGAAGCCCGGATGAATCCTGTTTGGCCAATGGCGGATGCTGTTGATACTCTCACCTATTTCAATGAAAAAGGACTGACACAGGGAATTATTTCGAACTCTCAATTTTACACGCCAATCGTTTTGGAAGCATTAACAGATCATTCCCTTGATGAACTTGGATTTGAAAATGAGATTCTTAACTGGTCATTCAAGCAACATCTAAAAAAACCCGGTCTTCAATTTTACCAGGATTTTTTGGATAAACTGAATACCTACAATCCGGATCTCTCCCCCGGCAATGTTCTTTACGTTGGAAATGATATGCTAAAAGATGTTTATCCGGCCCAACATTTTGGTATGAAAACGGCCCTCTTTGCAGGCGACAAACGCTCACTTAAATGGCGGAAAGATGACGAACGCTGCAAAGATATTCTGCCCGATCTGATTATTACATCTCTTTCGCAGCTCAAAGATTGCATTAAACTTTAACCCATACCACTCTAAATGGCGAAAGCTCTGCTATGCCATCACTTATACACCGCTTTCCCGAAATAATATCATTATAATTGGCATCCATTTGGATAGGCAATGAATGCTCGGAAAGATCCACTGATTTCGACTCATTCGTTAAATTAGCCAGCACAAGAACTTTCTCTGTCTCTTCAGGGTCCCAGCGTACCAGGCAAAAAATTGTATCATCAATATCACAGGCTTCCTGTCCTCCAAAGGGATGAAATGCCGGATGTTTTTGCCGAACTGAAATCACCTCTTTCATACTACTGAATATTCGTGATGTACTCGTATCGGGATCACTCAGCTCACTTGTCAACTCATCGTAATACCATTTTTTCCGGTTGATGGTTCGATAGCGACCTGTTATGGAAACCCCCTGAAGGTTATTTCGCGTTGCTGTCAGATTATGAAAATAGATTCCAGGTACACCTTTCAGGCTCAGTGAAATAATTTGCGAACAGATGTAACGCCGCTCCTGTAACGATTGTGATCCATTGATTCCACTGAAGGCATCAAAATAAGTGATATTCAATTCGTAAGGCGAAAGCGTTCCGTCCGGGTTTTTCTTCTCAGATACAAATCCTCCTTTTGTTTTGATGTCACTCACCAGTCTGTTAAACTCATCATCGGGTACTAATCCCTCCAGGGGACGAACGCCAATACCATCATGCGAAGAGGTAAAATTGAAATATGTACAATTCTCCGGTAGCTCCTTGAGTGTTTTTACCCATTTGGTTAGGTACGATGCATTCTCAGTTAAAATTGCGTGAAGAAGAAGAGGCGGTAAACTGAATTGATAGACCATATGGGTCTCGTCACCCTCACCAAAATAACTGATATTCTCTTTATGAGGCACATTGGTTTCGGTAATAATGGTTGATTCCGGTGAGAAACAGTTCACCAGAGTGCGCATCAGCTTTACAATTTCATGGGTTTCTTTAAGATGGATGCAAGAGGTGCCGATCTCCTTCCAGATGAAAGCAACGGCATCCAGGCGAACGACAGAGAGACCTTTACTCAGGTAAAAGAAAAAGATATCCAGGTACTCAAAAAGGACATCCAGATTTCTGAAATTGACATCAATCTGATCATCGCTGAATGTGGACCAAACAAATTTCTCGCCATTTTTAGTATGAACAGGTGTTAGAAGAGGAGAACTTCGTGGCCGGGTGACATCCGAAAGATCTGTAGATGGATCGATCTCAATAAAATAATCTTCGTACTTTTCCTCTTTTCTCAGGTATTTCTTAAACCACTCGCTGTATCTTGATGCATGATTCATCACCAGGTCCCCCATCAGGCGAAAATCTTTACTCATCTCTCCGATATCATCCCAACCCCCAAGCCGTTCATCAACCCGGCGATACTCCACAACTGAAAAACCGTCATCGGAAGAGCTTGGGAAAAAAGGGAGTATATGCACAGTACTTATCACATCATCCATTTTCTCTTTCAGGAATTGATGTTGTTTTCTGAGTTTCGATACAGGTTCGCCGGGACTTGGCTGAACCATATCTCCATACGTTATAAGAATATGATCTTTATGAGTCCAAACATCATGAAAAGAGACCTTTTCAGACGGCTGAAGATTGTACTTTCGAATCAAACTTTTCGTTCGATCTATACATTCATCAACGCTCTCTTTTCCATAAATTACAGTAAAATGATCGATTAACTTATCAAGCGTATTTTTACAAAAAATATCCTCTGCCATTGACAACTTTGAATTAGACTTCTTTACGTTAAACTAAAAGAAACAACAAACGATGTTTTTTCTTAAAAGTAAAGGTTGATAACGGTTGGTTTTTGGTAATAAAAAATCCAAATGCAGTTTATGGCAAGAATCAGATCTTTCTTACATTTAGGGTTCAACAAAAAATAGCACTATGGACAGGCAAGCACTACAGGAACGTTATGGAATTATCGGCGAATCTGACGCGATAAAGCAGGTTGTCGATAAAATTATGCAGGTAGCCGGTACGGATATTACTGTACTGCTCCAGGGAGAAAGCGGTGTGGGAAAAGATATTACCGCACGCGCTATTCATTCTTTGAGTAAAAGAGATCGAAAAAATATTGTAATTGTTAATTGCGGAGCCATACCCGAAGGTATCATTGAAAGTGAACTTTTTGGTCATGAAAAAGGATCTTTTACCGGCGCTCACGAAGCACGAAAAGGATATTTTGAAAAAGCCGACGGCGGAACCATTTTTCTTGATGAAATTGGTGACACCCCGAAGAATATCCAGGTAAAATTACTGCGGGTACTGGAAAGTGGTGAGTTTTTCCGAGTAGGATCGAGCAAAATGTACACGGCTGATGTCCGCGTGATTGCAGCAACCAATCAAGATTTATGGGAACTGGTACAACAGGGAAGTTTCCGCGAAGATCTTTACTACCGGCTCGATACAGTGAAAATTAAGCTGCCTCCGCTGAGAGATCGCAAAAAAGATGTCATCCCAATTTTCAGGAAATTTGTTACTGAGTTTTCCTCTAAATACGATTCCGTTTTCCAGGGATTTTCTGATGAAGCCAAAGAGCTCTTGATCTCTTATCGGTGGCCGGGAAATGTTCGCGAGTTACGGAATGTGGCTGAACAGTTGGTTGTACTGGAAAAATCTCAATTTATTGATAAAGACCGCCTTCAAAAATACCTGAAAGGCCGCCAGCATCTTGGTTCAACTGATAACCTTCCGGTACTATCACGGCAGGATCCGGAGAGTGATTTTGACGGAGAGAAGTCATCTACAGATACAGGTATTATTTACAGGGCACTGGTTGAGATGAGATCAGATATAGCGGACCTTAAAAAGATGCTCGCAAAATTTCTCTATTCAACATTTAGCGAAAAAGAGATTAAAGCACTCCCAAGTGCCGTTTCAAGAAATATCGATCCAAATGATATTTCCGGACATATTCGCGATCAGATGGATGATTCCTCACTCGGTATTCGTTCTGTGGATACAACAGTAGAGGAAGATGAGGATGTGGAAGATGTGGATGAAATCGAACAATTTTTTACTGACAAAGAGATTCCATCTATTGAAGAAGCAGAAAAATTCCTGATTGAACAGGCCCTCAAAAGATTTGACGGGAATCGGCGGAAAGCTTCAGAAGCACTTGGAGTGAGTGAACGAACACTTTACAGGAAATTAGATCAGTATGGAGTTCAATAAGTCATTCGGTGTTCTGCTGGTTTGTTTGATGATCCTCGGCGGATGTGTTACCTATAGTTTTACAGGTACATCTATACCGGCAGATGTTCAAACGGTATATATTCCTTTTTTCCCGGACAGGTCGCAAAGTGGCTTGGGAGATTTGAGTGACCGGTTAAACCGGGCGTTGATTGATCGATTTATAAATCAAAGCCGTTTGTCTCTGGCAAACGACCAGGAATCATCGGATGCATGGGTTGAAGGGGCTGTACAGAGTTATGTGAATCGCCCGTTCAGTATTGGCGGAAATCAACAGGCAAACAGAAATGAAATTCAAATATCCGTTCGTGCAACATTTCAATTCGCATCGGATGAAGAACCGATATATACAAAAACATTTTCAGGCAGTTCTACCTATGATGTGGTTCAGAATCCCGTTGAAGGTGAACTGGAAGCTGCCGAAACTGCTTTGCAGCAAATATCAGACAATATGTTTAATGATGCCGTAAGTAGTTGGTAAAGTGGCATCCCTTCATTAAAATCTGGCATGGAGTTACAACCGAATCAAATACCAAAATCGTATCAAAGCTACCTGGAGACATTTGAAGACGATCCTGAAGCTGCGATAGATCGCCTTAAAAATCGGGTTGAAAAACGAAATGCCGGAGCTGTGGGCTATTTTTTCTTAGCCTGGCTCTATCTGAAAAATGAGGATAAAGAAAAAGCACTGGAAGCCTCTATCCAGGCAAAAATTATGGCTCCCGGAAGCCGTCTGATGAGCCGGTTACACTATTATATATCTCATCCCCATTCCTTTAAAGCCTGGGAGCCAACTAAGCACCGAAAACCATTTAAGCCAGATCAACATCTCTACGACCACTCCCACCCCATCCAGGATTTGGACGGGTTGATTGCCAAACTCTCATCTGTCGAATCAAAACGGATCAAACCGAATATAGAAGCCGAGGAAGACAAACGAGATTTGAGCGAAAAAAGCACCGATGTAGATGATATCGTAACGGAGACACTGGCCGTTATTCATGAAAAGCAGAAAAATTATACCGCCGCAATTTCTACCTATAAACGCTTGAAAAAGATCAATGAGTCGAAATCCGACTATTTTGATGAGCAAATCTCCCGCCTGAAAAGTAAAATGAAAGAGGAAAAATCAGATGAGTAAAAATCTCCCCTTGCCTGTTCCGAACACTTTCGGGGAGGGGAGTCCGCCTTTAGCCGGATGGAGTGTTTCTCGATCTGTTGGCCTCCTTCGCAATGGCCACCCTGGATGCTCTGCTTCTGACCTGCTTGCATATTGTATAGCAATGGAGCTTAATCTGCTATTCCAAAGCAAAAACTTCGGGATGAGTAAACGTTTCTTCCTCGCGGCACAGGCGAGCCACGTTACGTGTTTGTAACTTTCACAAAAGCGTTGTGTTTCTTCTCTCTGCCAATGGTTGTTGCAGGTCCATGGCCCGGATAAACAGTAGTATCATCCGGAAGATGGTAAAGCTTTTCTCTGATGGACGATGCAAGTATATCAAAATCTCCTTTATACAGATCGGTCCGGCCTACGCTTTCAAAAAAGATGACATCTCCTGCAATCAAAAGTGCATCTTCTTCAAAGTAAAGTGACACATGATCAGGTGCGTGACCCGGAGTAAAGATCACATCAAATGAAAAATTACCGATTGTAAAATTTTTCTGTTCCGGAAGAGGATTGGGAGTAAAATCAAATCCAACAGATCGAAATCCGAAAGCCTGTGACTGCTGCTCAAAGTTATTCCATAAAAAAAGATCTGAATGATTCAGGTAAACAGGCAGTTCAAATTCATTCAAGACTTTATGAAGGCCCAGGATATGATCCACATGAGCGTGTGTAAGACAGACCGCTTGCAGTTCTGTACCTGACTCATTTAATTCAGTTTTAAACGTCGTGTATTCATCCGGAGAAGAAAACCCCGGATCAATCAATAGTGCCTGATTATTCTCAATAAGCAGGTAGGTATTCTCGGCAAACGGCCCTACTTCAAATCTCTTTAGCTCCATCAGTTCTATATAAAAAAAGGATGCAATGACTGGCACTGCATCCTTTTGTTCAAAATAGTTTTAACTACTTCTTGTTGTAGCGTTTATTAAAGCGATCAATTCGTCCGGCTTTCTTCTGAATTTTCTTATTCTGGTTGTAGAAAGGGTGGTTTTTTGAATCTACTTCGCTTTTGTAAACCCCCTCTTGAGTATCCATGGTACTTCTGGTTGTAAACTCAGTACCATCGCTCATTACAACTGTAATTTCTTTGTAATCGGGATGAATTCCTTTCTTCATGGTCTTATGATGTTGTTCAAAATATTTTCAGAAAAGAAAGATAAGGATATCGGATTGTTCATGCAATTGTATTGAGTGAAATAAAGTTCTCAACTCACTTCATTTACAGTGGCCAAATCACCGGAGCGAGAAGAATGACAACGGTCCAGAGGATAATTTGCAGAGGAAAACCAACTCTGAAAAAATCCGTAAATCGGTAATTCCCGGGACCGTACACCATCAGGTTGGTTTGATATCCAATCGGGCTGATAAGCGACATAGAAGCCGCAAGAGTTACGGCAATAAACATTGCCCGTGGATCGATATCCATGGAGCCGGCCACTGACAATACAATTGGAAACATAATAGCCACAGCCCCATTATTTGTGATAATTTCAGTTAACAAAGCTGTTACCAAAACAATACCGGCAAGCAATACCCAATTTCCGTACTCGCTGGTTAAATCAATCATCCAAAAACCTATCAAATCTGCCGTACCGCTTACTTCCATCGCCTTTCCTAAGCCTAACGCTGCACCAATTACAATCAGAACGGTCCAATCTACTGATTTCCTGGCTTCTCCCGGTTCGATCACATTAAATGCAAACAGAGTTGCCACACCAATCAAACCCGCTAAAGCAATATCCAGCATACCGGAAGCTACGCTTACAACGATTCCAAAAAGTACCGCCACAGAAACATACAGCGATTTACCTCCGGGACGTTCCTCCTTTACTTCTTCCCTGCTTTCAATCTCTTCACCACCCGCCTCACTTGTGAGGAAAAAATCCTCAGTATCTTCATAAGCGCCCCGAAACCCTCGTCCTGTATCAAGGAGAAGTACATCACCGGCTTGAATTACAAAATCTCCAAGGGCTTTGTCAACTCGTTTTCCCTTTCTCCTTATGCCGGTTACAGCCGCACCAAATCGCTCCAATAATCGTGCATTCTCCAGGGTTGAGCCCACTAAACGCGACCCTTCTTTTACTACAATCTGGTGCAGTTCCCGGTCCTGTTTTCTGTCTCTTTTAATAGTCCTCGGTGGTTGATATAGTATCTGAAGACCCGGATAATTGCTGAGAGATGGCACTTTTGCTGCAATTCCACCCTTTGCGGCATACATTAAATGATCTCCAACTCTGAACCTTTCGTTTGGTGGTACCGGAGCTATTTCACGATCATTCCTGTTAATCCTCGAAAGATAGAAGCCAGGCAGCTTGTCCAAACCAGTTTCATGAATTGTTTTACCGATAATTTGAGCATCATCTGTGATTTCAATTTCAACCAATAGCTCTCGTTTTCTCTCCTCCTCGTATCGAATATCCCGCCGCGCCGGAGTTAATCCCGGAGATACTAAAACAAGATATATCAATCCTACAATAGCACACGGAACTCCAAGCCACGCCAATTCAAAAAACGAATAACCCTCATATCCATAATCCTGTAAAAGTCCATGAGCAATGAGATTTGTGCTGGTTCCAATCAGTGTACATAAACCACCAAGGATGGCCGCGTAAGAGAGAGGAATCAATAATTTTGAAGCGGGAATACGGTTCTTTTGAGACCAGCTCCGAATTGCGGGGATACCCATTGCTACGACGGGCGTATTGTTCAAAAATGCAGAATAAGCCGCAACGCTCGGACATAGCCTAATTAAAATCCTTCGAATTTTCTTTGTTTTCCTGCCGAGTATAAACTCACTTGCCCTGTCTAACGCACCACTTTCCCGCAATGCAGCTGCAATAACGTAAAGGCTTCCCAGGGCAAGCAGGGTTGTGTTTCCAAATCCCATGGCAGCCTGCTCTAAGGTCATGACTCCCAATGCAGTGACAGCTGCAACTGCTGTTAACAATACGGCATCGGGACTCCATACATCGGAGGCAAGTGCAATAATGGTTAGAAGTAAAACTCCAAAGACAATTATCTGATCTGGACTCATACTGGCAAATTATCTTTATTCATTTTACAAATATCAATGAATTATTATCTGATAGAAGGCTTTGCAAAACTATGAACGTCATCCTGAACTTTCCCATCGGGATCCCTCCGGGGGATTCAGGATCTCCTGATACTGGCTATAAAGACGAATGGAGAATCTGAATCGAGTTCAGATTGACCAATAACCACGGTTTTGCAAAGCCTTCTGATATTTGTAATAACAACCCGATTAAAATAACATAAATGTCTATATATAGTTACTATGTTTTTAAGAGGACTTATCCCATTTTTGTAAGTGTAAACATATTTCATGTTGTATGTCCTTTTGTCTTGATACAAAAGAACGAAAAAATAAAGACTGTGAATACTTGGCGGCGGACACGAGTTCACCGTGGAATCCTTTCAATGGTCCATCAGGCTTTCAGAGTTCAACCGGTAAATGCGTTCTGATAGAAATTAATCATCAACGTTTTTCATATAGTCTTTCAAACGATGAGGTTCTTCAAACAGATCCACTAACTCCGGGCTATGAGATTCTTTTTCTTTCTGATCCCACTTCTCCAACAGATATTTCACAGCCAAATGCGTGCTTTCATGAAAATGAGTACCGCCAAGACTACGTGCAAGTCCCGAACGTGTTAATAATTTTTGAACCGGAGTCTTCATTCCCGCAAAATGAAATTCGATATCCCAGGTTTCCAGGGTTTCCATAACCGAGTGTAACGCTTCGATGGCAGTCGTATCCAAATCATTAATGCTCATCGCGTCTACAATAACCGCACGTATTTTCTTGTTCCTGTCCTCGCTTTTTTGGATGATAAAATCTTTGATGAACTCCGCATTATTGAAGTTAATGGCGGCATCAAACCGTAAAATCAAGATCTCCTCTATTGGTTCGGCTTGTTGATTTCGGGAAATATCACGGTATGTACGAGTGCCTGGAATATGGCCTAAAACAGCAAGATTTGGTCGGCTGGAACGATATAATACCAAAAGCAGCGATCCGCCAATTCCCAACAGAATTCCCTCCTGAATTCCAATCAAAAGCACACTAAAAAATGTAAATAATGCGATGTAGCCATCTTCAGGTTTCGTACGGAATAAATATCGCAGTTCGTCAAAATCTATCAATGATAAAGCAGCCAGAATGATAATAGCCGAGAGACCGGCAACCGGTATGTAGTAAAACAGGGGCGTTAAAAACAACAGTGTTAAACAGATCACTACGGCACAGATAACGTTAGAAAGCGTGGTTCGGGTCCCCGCCTGCTCACTCACAACTGTTCTTGAAAAGCTGCCTGAAATGGGCGGGCTCTGGAAAAAACTTCCTATAAAATTTGCCGCTCCGATTGCAAAGAATTCGCGATTTGGGTTAATGGGATATTTGTACTTTTTAGCATACGTCTTTCCAAGCGAAATTACAGTCATAAGCTGAACCAAAGCTAAGGTTGTAACGGTGGGAATTAACCGGCGAAGGTTATTGAGAGTTAATTCAGGAAAATCAAAAAATGGCAGGCCTGACGGGATTGAACCAATCACTTCAATTTCATAATCCTGCAAATTAAATCCCCACACCATAAATCCTCCTGCCACTAACAGAACGAGTGCTCTCGGGAAAAGTGGATTCCATTTTTTTAACAGGAAAAGCATAGCAAAACCAATCAATCCAATTCCCAGCGCCATAAAATTTACCATCTCAATTTTTTCAAAAATCTGCATAGCTATAATGCCTATGTATTGAGATCGCTCGAGATCGACGCCAAGAATATTCCCCAACTGGCTGAATACAATAATGAGAGGGGCAGCGGCTGTAAAACCAAAAATAACAGGTTTTGAAAGCAGGTTCACCAAAAATCCCATTCGAAGCAGAGATAGCCCAATATGAACAAGGCCCACAAACATGGTTAGCAAAATTACCACAGAAACATACTCTCCCGAACCGGGTTCTGCTATCATCCCGGCACCGGACGCAATAATAATCATGTCCGTAGCTACAATACCAAGTGATAAGTGTCGTGATGTTCCAAATAACGGGTAGATCAACAGCGGAACGAGTGATCCGTATAAACCATAAATGGGCGATAATCCGGCAATTACGGCATAAGCCATTACTTGCGGGATTACAATTACACCAATCGTGAGTCCTGCTTTGGTATCGGCCCAAAAATCATCTTTGGTGTATCTGTGAATCCAGGTAAGAATGGTAAATTTATTCCTGATCCAGGAAAGGGCAGCCTTAAGGTCCATATCTCAGTGATTGAAACCTATTTTTCTGATCTCAAAAGTCAAAATTTAATATTTAATGAGCGGTTGAATATCAATCAGAAATATATTTTTGAATCCGCTTACATCCATGAAAATATAAATAAAAATTTAAATTATACGATCTGAATCCCCATATCGGTAATTCTTTTTCCTTCATTCTTTCTTGATTTTATCTCCTTCCAAAAAAATCTAACTTCCCCCTTACTCGTAATACAACATATCTTCTATCACTTTTTTAATGAACTACCTCGGAGCAAAGCCCTGGAGGTGTCAACAAGTCCCGAAAACCTTTTTATGGTAATAAATATTTGAAAACAGATTTAAAATGTAACCGGCCTTCAGCATTGAATGAAAATACAGATGATGTTTGTTGTAATAATCAGAGATAATCATAACGATAAATAATTACAAGCCATGAAGTTACTATCATCGAATGATATTTTAGATCTAACCGGAAACATTATTCATGAAGACACCCAATTGCATGAGCAGCATCTTGATTTGACGGTTGCTGAAGTTCATCGATTGACAAAAGCTGGTTCTATGGACTTTGGCGGGAGTGAATTTACACCATCAGCAACAGAACCAATTTTGGCGGAAAAACTAAATCCGAATGACAAGTATGGGTGGTGGAATCTAAATATCGACACATACAAAGCGGTTTTTAATGAGTCAGTTGAGGTTCCCAAAAATACGATTGCGGTCATTACTCCACACAGTCATGCAGAGAAATCAGGAATTATTATAAATACACTTTTCATTTCACATAAAGACAATCTAAACGATTTATATATGAACTTTCATGTGCCGGTTGCGGGATGTAAAATCAAAGAGAACGCACGAATTGCAACGTTGAGATTTTTTAGAAAATAGTTGCATAAATCAGCTTGACTGACCCGACACCTATCTTCCAATCCGGTAATTTTTTAAAGAAAAGATGTTCTTTACTGGTATGACTCAGTAATGATGTTTTAACTAAATATCTTTATTTCTAAGATCAGGAAATATGTAGATCGGTTCGCTGAGCCGATCAATCTTGATCTTCACCTATCAGTTTTTCCTCGTCGTGGTGCTCTGCCCTGCGAAGGAGTAAGTGGCTGCTCTGCTGCCATCCTTGAGATATTATCTTATATCTTGACTCATTCCTACTTCGGGAGCAGAGCGCCCGGCCTATTCGTTCAGATCAGAACACTCTGAAGAGATTCTACGGAACTTTGGCAACTCACTTACAACTAAAATTTTTCCTTGATCTTATTCAGTCAAAAAAACTACTTTCCCCTTTGCAATACAAGCAAATTTCTAAGGTTATAACAATGAGAGATCTGACAACTATTGGCATGAATCTAATACACACTTTAACTAAAATTATCATGCTTCCTTTCACATTTCATTCCTCATTTTAAACACCTTAGAAAAGTCATCTTTAAAATTTATTTACAGAAAAGACAGGTGGTACATAAATAAATTTATCGATCTGAATCATCTCAGATTTTAGAATCTACTCGAATAAATCTCAAAGAAGTAAGTAAGCCATAACAAACAATGCTTAACTATGAAACTTGTTTCAAAAAGAATCCTCTTCCCATGTGGTTCATCAGAAAAACAGATGAACAGATTTTATCCGTTAACAACTCAGCTATTGAAACCTACGGTTACTCAAAAAAAGAACTATTAAACAGAAAATTCTCAGATCTTTTCCCGGAAGAGGATCAGAAATTATTTGATAATTTCTTTAGACAAAAAATTAATGAAACTACACAATTTGGCATCTGGAGGCTTAAAAAATCAAATGGTATAATCATAAATGTTTCGATCTACTGTTTTACCTCTCACTCATCAAATGGAGATGGTAACAAGGTATTGATCAGTACCCTGCCGCATGAGCCAAAATTTATTATTCCCAATGGAAATGGCGCGGCCAAGCCCGGTATCTTTCAGTTCATTACGAAAGAAACCATAACAACAGATGAGCTCAAATGGTTAAAAAAAATCTATAACTATGTATTAAACCATATTGATGAAAATATAAAAATCGAAGACTTGAGCTATCACCTGGCGCAGAGTACAAGAACCATAAACCGTTATTGTAAATCAATAACAGGCCTTTCTCCTTACCAGCTCATTCAAAAAATTAAATTTGCCAGGGCAAAATTACTCTGGGAATGCGGAATTATAAATGAAAAGGAAAAGCTTGCCCACAAAATTGGGTACAAAGACAGTTATTATCTGATTCAAAAAATGAATAATCTAAATTAGAATTCTTCATAACTCATTGTATCACAGATCATTATGACATTTTTTGGCATGACTTTCTGATTTGCATTTTGTTAATTCAGGTAAAACACGAGGATAATTTGATGATGTACAATGAAAGTTGATCCAGAATATTTTGAGAACTGCCAAAACCCTGCCATCGTAATTGATGCGGAAACATTAGAAATTCTCCATTTTAATCCTTCCTTTCTAACGTTTACAAAGCTCAACAATTCCGAAATATTGGGTTTATACTTTCCAGATCTGTTGAATGATGCTGAGTTCAACAACCACCGCTCCTTTACAGATCATCTACTTTATCCAAAAGATGATAAAGTATTTTTTATGAATACGAGACGCACAAATGTACGTCCTGTAAAACTTTCTGGGCTGAAAATTAATATTAGTGGCAAAGAAGCACTTCTCATAACCATTCAAAAAATTTATGATACTCCAGCAGGCATAGGTACAAATACTCCTGAATCGTACTCTCGAAAATACCATTCTAACGGTTCTTCCCAACTGTTTTTCTTACTAACCGCGGATGGCCAATTTCTTGATTGGAATTCTGAACTTGAGAAAGTAACCGGCTACAGTTCTCAAGAAATATCGTCCATGAAACCTGCTGATTTTTTTAGAAAGGAAATTCACCCGGTCGTTCATCAAAAGATTGAAGAAGTTCTATCGAATGGTCAAGCAGATTTAAGAGCCCCTCTTTTGTCAAAAAGTCAATCTGATATCGACTATCACTTTTTTGCAAGAAAAGTGAAAATTGATAAAAAACCTCATCTGATGGGCTTTGCTGTTGATGTTTCTGAACAAAAGAAAGCTTCAATGGAAAATCATTTCAGGGAGAGGTTTTACAAAAAACTTGTTAATAGTACGGATATTATTATTTATGCAAAGGATAAAACCGGATCCTACAAATTTATCAACAAAGCTTTTAAAAAGCTGATTCGTAACAAAGAATTGGACTCTTCTAATTTGAAAGACCAGGATATTTTTTATGATGAAGAGCTTTCACCTATTCGAAATGGTGATTTGAAAGTTCTTGAAACAAAGCAACCCATTGTTCAGGAAGAGGTTGTAGAAATTGCCGGAGAAAAAAGATACTTCCAAACGTTAAAAACTCCCACTTTAGCTCCCAACGGACGAGATTTTTGGGTTGTAGGATTAGCAACCAACATTACAAAAAACAAGAAATCTCAAAAGAGCCTTAAAAAATCACTTGAAGAAAGAAATATTTTATTGCAAGAGATCCACCACAGAGTAAACAACAATCTTGAAATTATAAATGCCCTGATATATCTACAGTTCCAGGATGTAAATAACAAACAATTAAAGAATGAACTAAAATATTTCCAATCAAGAATTAGATCTATTGCAGCTGTTCATAAGATTATGTACGATTTTAAATCTTTAGTCAATGTAGATTTAAAGAAAATAATCAAGCATCTAATAGATCAAACATTCAAGACGCTTAAACCTCTTCATTATATTCAATTCAAATTCAAAGTTGAAGAAATTAAATTAAATGCAAATCAAGCAATTCCCTGTACATTGGTTATAAATGAATTTCTTACTGATGCTTTATTCCAAGCAAAGTCGAATAAGAAGAGAGGAAAAATATTTCTAAATGTATCTGAAAAAGATAATAATGTTACCGTAAATTTTTTTATAGAAGGTTTCAAGCTTTCTGATAAAATAATAAGTCCCAGTAAGAGCGGAAAGCAGTCTAAACTTTTCGATGTTTTCTTAAAACAACTCAATGCCAGTTTTAACAGCAATATTACGAAAACTGAAAGTAGTTTTTCACTGAGTTTCAGAAAACAAGAGATCAATGGTAGTGCCGCAAATCTCTTAACGTATGATTAAGTTTCTCTCGTCATGGCTGCTCTGCTGCCAATCCTACCCTCATGCCGAAAAAATCCTCCATAAGTCCTATCGGGAGCAGAGCGCCCGGTCTATGCGTTACCTATCGTGTGGACACAAGTTTCTCTATAGTACTTCAACTGAATGATCAATAGTTTTCAGGAGGAGATCCCTCCACTGCAACCCCGACAGAAAAATCGCAATCGGGGTTTTGGTCGGGATGACAATGGCGTGGTGGGTATCGGCGGCGGGCAGTACATGAGGTTTTTTCCAAACACGGCCCTTTATGCCCGCCGCTTCCTCACCCCTTTTTGTGTCATCCCGACTAAGAGAGCGGAGCGAACGCATGGAGGGATCTCATTGATATAGGCTATCATACCTGCACGGCTTCACAAGGATCTTGGTATATACTTGAATAATATAGAAGATGTGTCCACACGATCTGTGCGTTGCGGAGCAGAGCACCGCAAACGAGAGTCACTTAATTTTTTTTGGCAATCAGAAGTTTCACGCACAAAACAGAAAATACAACCTGCTTGATGATGGGACTTTAACGCGAAAATGGACAAACTTTTTGCTTGATAAAAATTTTATTTCAGGTGTTACATTCAATCAATAAAAGCGCTTTTTTGAGGTAATAGGTGTAGGTTGTCCGAATTAGAAATTTCTGTTTCCATCCGATAAATATTCTTTTTTACACAAGAGGCTTGACATGAATCAATTTAGTGTTTAACCTAATTGCACGTTGAAAACGACTTGATGTCTAACACAATTTTTTAATGAATCAGCAAATGGTAACCACAAACTTTTCCGCGACTGCGCACCGAAATATGTGCTGTATGATCTGTTGTATGATGATGCCGGGAAAGGTAGTGGAAAAAATATGCTGATTTAACACAACGATCTTCATACAAAGCCCGCTACCTAACAGGTGGCGGGCTTTTTTGTTATATACACCCGCCTGCCTGTTTGAATGTTAGTTGGGCTTTGTGAGAATGAGTTAAAACACCAATCAAAAACACAAAGCTAAAACAATGCCAGATACATTAACAGATAAAAAAGTACTCGTAACTACCGATTGGGCAGCCGATCATCTTACCGATGAAGATGTCCGTTTTGTAGAGGTCGACGTTGACACTGAAGCTTATGACTCGGGACACATTCCGGGATCTGTAGGCTGGAACTGGAAAAAGGAACTCCAGGATCAACTTCGAAGAACCATCGCATCAAAAGAGGATTTTGAAAAACTGCTTCAAAAATCCGGAATTGATGAAGATACCACGGTTGTCTTGTATGGTGACAACAACAACTGGTTTGCCGCTTGGGCGTACTGGTTGCTCAAATACTATGGGTTCGATGATGTTCGCATCCTCGACGGCGGACGCAAAAAGTGGGAAGCTGAAGGCCGGGATCTCACAACCGACGTTCCCGAATATGACTCAACCGATTACACGGTTGGCGATGTGAAAGGCGAATACCGTGCTTTCAGAGATGATATCAAAAAACGACTCAACGCCGATGACTTTGGCCTCGTGGATGTTCGCTCTCCGGATGAGTTCACAGGAAAAATCCTGGCACCTCCCGGATTGGATGAACTGTCTCAGCGTGCCGGTCATATTCCCGGAGCGTCTAACATTCCATGGTCGAAAGCTGTGAATGAAGACGGTACCTTCAAAAGCAAAGAAGAGCTTACCAAAATCTATGCGGATGAAGGAATCACTCCCGATAAGGAAATTATTGCTTACTGCCGAATCGGGGAGCGATCCGCTCACTCCTGGTTTGTCCTGAATGAACTGCTCGATTTCCCAACTGTGCGGAATTACGACGGTTCCTGGACGGAGTGGGGCAACCTGATCGATGCTCCGATCGAACGGTAACCTTAAGCATAACCACAAGGAATTGCTCGTTACGAGGCTTCGGCTTCGTAACGAAGCAACTCCTTTCTTCTACGAAATTCACACCAACCAATTGTACTGAATTCAAATTAACGCATCACCCCGCACATGAGCAGGAAGAAAAAGAAAAGTAAACTCGAAAAAATTAAAGAAGGCAGTGATTACCTTCGCGGCCCATTGGATGTTGAGGTCACCAATGATGAAGATCATTTCAGCAAAGATGCCATCCAGGTATTGAAATTTCACGGCACCTATCAGCAGGATGACCGCGATAAACGAAAGGGACGCGACCGCCACTATATGTTTATGATTCGCAGCAGAACTCCGGCAGGAAAACTGACGCCGGATCAATACCTGGCTGTGGATGATATCTCAAATGAGTACGCCGACGGCACGATTCGTGTAACCACCCGGCAAGCCTTTCAACTCCATGGAGTTATCAAATCAGAGCTCAAGAAAACGATCAAAGAAATTAATGATTCCCTGATTACCACTCTCGGGGCCTGCGGTGATATTGTACGAAATGTGATGGCCACACCCGCTCCTGATATTGACGGACGGCAAGCCAGGGTTCAAGAGTTTGCAGATGAACTGTCTGATATTCTGCTCCCGGCCACAAAAGCCTATCACGAAATTTGGCTGGATGGCGAGAAAGTCTATTCCGGCAAAGAGGAAGTTACAAACGGTGCCGCCGAACCACTCTACAGCAAAAGTTACCTCCCCCGAAAATTCAAAGTGGGTATTGCTCTTCCCGGCGACAACAGCGTGGATTTGTACACGCAGGATATCGGCCTCGTGGCTCTTTTTGATGATGAGAATGAGATCGAAGGATTTAATGTAGTTGTTGGCGGCGGTATGGGAATGCACCATCGCAAGCCGGAAACCTTTCCTCGTCTGGGAGATCACCTCGGTTACATCACCAAAGATAAAGTGGTGGAAGTGGTGAAAGGAATTATTGGAATCCAACGGGATCACGGAAATCGTAAAAATCGAAAACAAGCCCGGATGAAATACCTGATTCACGATTGGGGACTCGACAAATTCAGAAATGAGTTGATCGACCGAATCGGTTATGATCTTGAGGAATATCGGGAGATCCCAAAGTTTGAACTTGAACTCTATTTGGGATGGCATCAGCAATCGGATGGAAATTGGTTTCTTGGCGTGTCCGTAGAAAACGGCCGCATCAAAGATGAAGGAGATCTGAAACTGAAAACCGCTCTCCGAAAAGTTGTGAAGGAGTTCAGAACAGAAGTTCGAATGACTCCTAACCACAATGTGCTGCTCACAGATATCCCCGAGAATCAAAAAGAACCAATCGAAAAAGTATTTCACGAACATGGAGTGGCTTTAGCTGATGAAATTCCAAATGCCATCAAATTTTCGATGGCCTGCCCTGCCCTTCCAACTTGCGGACTTGCGATTACCGAATCAGAACGAGCATTGCCGGCTGTCATTCGGGATCTGAATGATGTGCTTGTAGATCTCGATCTTCAGGATGAAAAACTTTCCGTACGAATGACCGGCTGCCCCAACGGATGCTCGCGTCCCTATGTAGCGGACATCGGTTTTGTTGGACGATCTCTCGATAAGTACAGCATTTTTATCGGCGGTGATCCGTCCGGAACGCGGCTTAATAAAGAATACAAAGATATGGTTCCGCGGGAAGAACTGGTGCAGGAATTGCGTCCCCTTTTGGAACACTTCAAAAATGAACGTGCTGATAACGAATCGTTCAGTGATTTTTGGAACCGAGTTGGAATTCAAGAACCCGAAGAGATACCGGCTTAGATTATGAAGACACTTAAACATTTAGAAAAAGGAAAGGTGTACCTGGTTGGTGCCGGCCCCGGCGATCCAGACCTCATAACAATAAAAGGATCGAAAGTTCTGGAATTGGCAGATGTCATCGTGTATGACAGGCTTGCCAATCCGGAACTTCTGGGGCTTACCCGCCCTGATTCGGAACACATTTATGTGGGGAAAAGCCCGGATAAACCTTCTGTATCCCAGGAGCAGATCAACCAGATATTGGTATCCAAAGCGCTGAGCGGCAAGCATGTTGCCCGGCTTAAAGGAGGTGATCCGTTTGTGTTCGGGCGCGGCGGCGAAGAGTGCGAAGAGTTGCGAGCCAATGGTGTTCCCTATGAAGTGATTCCGGGTATCAGCAGTGCATTGGCAGCTCCCGCTTTTGCGGGTATTCCGGTGACGCATCGAAAAGCAGCTCGGTCTTTTACCGTGGTTACCGGCCATACCATTAAAGGCACAGACGATTTCGAAAACTGGTGCCATCTCATTCATGCAGATACACTGGTTGT
Organism: Balneolaceae bacterium; assembly: GCA_034521495.1. Taxonomy (NCBI): domain Bacteria; kingdom Pseudomonadati; phylum Balneolota; class Balneolia; order Balneolales; family Balneolaceae; species Balneolaceae bacterium. Next base: position 571,142 of record JAXHMK010000009.1, on the reverse strand, counting down.
GCTGATGGGCGTTCGAAATCTGTCAAACATTTCTGAGACTTTGATTGAACTTGGCAAGAGTCCCGACACCCCGGCAGCTGTTGTTGAACGGGCAACATTTGATTCACAAAAAGTGGCTGTTGGAACCTTGGCGAATATTGCTGAAAAAGCATCTCACTTGTCGCCTCCGGCTACTATTGTAATTGGCGAACTTGCCGCTTTAAGCCACGATTTGGCTTGGTTTAAAACCGAAGAGGCAGAAGCGGAGATGAAAATTCAACATCAGTTATTAGCTATTTAAGATTTGTCAGTTATGAGTAGTATTAACTCCAATTTAAGTTGTCAGATGATTTATCGAGCTAACGTTTCTCCCGAGGGCCGTGGTTGGTTATTCTCCCCTGGAGGGGAGTACGGCGAAGCCGGGAGGGGTGTACATCCCCCTGCTCACTCCGTTCGCTTTCCCCCTTCAAAGGGGGACTTTGAACCACCCCTAAATCCCCTCCTTGGAAAGGAGGGGACTTTTCCAATCATCCGATACTTTATTGTTGATACGACAGTAGAATGTTGTCAATTGTTTGAAGCGAAATTTAAATGAACAACAAGCTACTGAGTACTAAAAACAAAATAATCGAAAAGATATGCAGGACGTTCTCGAACCGATTTTGAAAACAGAAAAATTGTCTCCCAACGACCTTGATCGATTAAACCAACGATTTGAAAACTCTCATCCGAGCGAAATTCTTGCCTGGGGGTATGAAACATTTGGAACAGAGATGGTACTCGGGACAGGATTTGGTTCTTCGGGTGTTTTTCTGATTCATCAGTTACAAACCCATGGATTGGACATCCCGATTTTTTATCTCGATACAAATCTTTTGTTTGATTCTACATATGAATTAAAGGATAGACTCGAAGCTCGATACAACATCGATATTACGAGAGTTACCCCTGAACTATCACTGGAAGAACAAGCTGAACGATTTGGTGATGAGCTGTGGAAAAGAAATCCCAATCAATGCTGCTTTTACAGGAAAGTACTTCCACTTCGGAACTATCTTTCTGATAAAAAAGCGTGGGTAACCGGAATTCGCCGGAGTCAATCTGAAACCCGTCACCAGGTAAAAATTGTGGAGTGGAATGAAGAGAATGAAGTCTTCAAAATCAACCCGGTAGCCCATTGGACTGGTGAAACAATTTGGGATGAAATTCACCGACTGAATTTACCCTACAACCCCATGCACGATGAGGGATTTCCAAGCATCGGATGTATTCCCTGTACCCAACCGGTCAACGCCTCAAAAGAAAGCGACGACCGAAATGGCCGATGGAACGGAACGGATAAAACAGAGTGCGGAATTCATTTTCCTGATCATTATAAGAATGGGAATTAAACCTCCCCCTTCGAAGGGGGCGCAGGGGGATGATAAACACTGTGTTCGAAAAAAGATCTTTAGCATGAATTCAATCTCATCAGTTCATCCCCCTGAATCAACTTTGTTGATTCTTTCCCCCTTCAAAGGGGGAACTTAACTCTAAGCCTTTTTAGAAATTATCAATCAAAAAAATAAAAATGTCAAAAGCATTAGACGTCTATCCGATTTACCTGCGCCGGTTGAATGAACGAAAAACCGTGATTGTCGGTGGAAATTGGGAAGCCGAGGGAAAAGTGAAAGATTTTTTGGATCGAGATGCATGGTTAACGGTCATTAGTCCAAAATTGAATGAGCAGCTTCAAGAATGGGCAGACGAAGAACGTTTTGAATGGATTCCTCGTCAATATGAATATGGTGATTTTGAGGGAGCTTCGGTTGCTATCGTCGCAGAGTTCGAAGGTAATATCAATAAAAAAGCATATCAGGAAGCTACAGAACGAAATATTCTCATCAATGTGATGGATGACCTTCCACATGCCAATTTTGCTTTTGGTTCGATCGTAAAACAAGGTCCGCTGACCATTTCCATTTCAACAGGTGGTGCAGCTCCTGCTTTAGCTGTTCGGATTCGCCAGCGATTCGAAAAAGAGTTTGGAACAGAGTATGGCGAATTCCTGGAGTTTATGCAGAGCCTCAGAAAACCGATGAAAAAGCATATTGATGAATTCGATACCCGTAAGAAACATTGGTATGAACTGATTGATTCTGAGATCTTAACTCTATTTCGCGAAAAACGGGTTGATGAAGCTTATCAGCGAGCGAGGGAAATTTTGGGAGATGAGCTTGTGGAGGATGCGTTGGCAGTTCAAACTGCAAGTTAGTTGTTCGTTGTCAGTGGTTTGTAGTTAAAGAATTGTTAAAAATTTTAACCTTCATTATTCAAAAAATTGACCAATCTGAATAATAGACGTTCATATCTCGCTGGCTGAATTTTCCCTATCGTTCCGGGAAGATCTTTCGAAGAAAGTGTAGCTAAAAAACCTAATCGAATAACAGATTCAACATGAAGTCCGCTCTCAGAAAAGTCGTCATCTGATTCTAATATAACCTCATCAAAATCAGTTACTTGATGCCTAATCTGTGAACTGATTCCACAAACAAGCCAATCATCAAAGGGCGGAAACTGCTTTAATAATAAAACAGGCCTCAATTTTCGTTGAGAATCTGATTGCTGTAATTCTGCCAATACAATATCACCGGCTTTCATAATCTGGGTTTGGTTCTTTTACCTCAGATAAAGAATATTCCGGTTCATCTTCTCCATAGGCCTTGTTCAAACTTTGAGAAGATACTTCATTCCAATCAGCACTTTCATCATCCAGTAGAATTACAATCAGCTTACTATCCTTCGGTAATTGGGGATTTCCCTCCAATTGAATTCGCTCTCCATCATATGTTCCTTTGAGTGCTTTCATAGCATTTATCAATTATTTGAATAAAAGTAATATGATAGAAATTCAGTAATTATCAAACCTCTTCATTAAAAAGCTAATTCTATATCAATCCGCGCGACATTCATTCGAGCGTGGTTTAACTTTATCTTTTAAACATGGGATCATTTGTCACTATTTGAACCGTTTATTAATTTGGTTCATAACTCAAATTTACATTAGAATGAAGAAAACAAAATTTGAAAAAGGAATTCTCGATCTACCGCCAAAAGAACGAGAACGAGTAGCTTTGACCGCTTGGGAAAGTCTTGAGAAGGATTCTTCGTATGTTGCAGATCGCAGCTTTGACCCAGAGGGTATTGATCTTGCTTTAGCCCGCGATAATGAAATTGAATCAGGCCGTATAAAATCAATCAGTCATTCAGAGTTTCGGAAATCTACCAACAATAACAACGAGTGAATCTTGAATATCATCCAGCAACTGTTTCTGATCTGAATAAGGCTGTCAGATATTATAATAAGCAACGAACGGGTCTTGGCAATGAATTACGAACCGAGATTTACAAAACGATAGAACGTATTATTGAAAATCCATATCGGTATTTTGTTGTAGATAAAAATATTCGCCGATGTCTGGTTCGCAGATTTCCTTACTCAATTCTATTTCGCGTTGTCGGTTCAGACACTATCAGGATATTGGTCATTCGTCATCATCGCCGTCATCCGGATGTTGGATTAAGCAGGCGGTAAAGAAAAATTCCCTTTATTGTTAATAGAGTGTTTTTCGTTGTCCTCTGTTGGAATGACAAATCACAAATGCCCACAATCAACTCACAGCGTTACCAGGAAGCCAACTCCGCATCCATCCAGGTAAGACGCTGATCCAGCCAGCCCCGTAGATATTGCACCTCTTCTTCGTAAGTATCGCCAACAAAATGGTTTCCCCAAACATGTTCTCCCAAAACCGGCCATCGTTTAAAATTTCGATCTACTGCACCGTCATCAATCAGCGGCTGTGTCAGGTTCGTTATCAACTGATCTAATGATTGATCACTCCATTCATTTGTCCGGAGTTCCTGCCAACGCTGTTTTACCTTGCTGCGAAACATAGGATCGTCTGCCAATTTTTCCCACCAGAACGGGACCAACCAGAGATCATCAGGAATAAATTGATTGTATTGATAGATCCACGTCTCCGGTGATCGCCGAAACTCCTGTTCATCATTTCCCATCGAGAGGTTAAAATCCCAAACCGGCCCCATGTTTAATTTCCCGCCGCGGTCTTTATACATAAACGTACTGAGTCGGTACGCATCGGCATTGTGGGCTAACTCATTGAGCAGAAAGAAATCAACAAAACTGTCCAGATCCACATAGTCGGTAAACGTATATTCTCCATCAAAATCTCCGTCCGTATCATTCAAAAGCGCTGTTTCAAACTCATGAATATAACTTTGGATGTATTCTTTCTGTTGATCTGTGATATCTTCGTATGCCGGATCTTCATACAAAAAATAGGTTTCTTCGCTCTGCTTACCACCATAGGGTGCATAGTTCAGCTCGTCTCCGCTAACGCTGTACTCTGAACGAAATCCCAGCAGTTCCGTGTAAGTGGCGTCACCTCCACCCGGATCACCGGCCGTTTTATCAATTTTAAGGATATAGCCACCAGTAATTTCCTCGGGACCATTCTCATCCGGATCAAGCCCGGAAAGGTCGAGTCGAACGTCATCCCTCTTAATTTTTTCCATAAACAGATACATGCCCCAATACTCACCATCAAGGTAAACTTCTGCAAACCGGGTTCTGGAAGCATAGTGGCCCAAATCCCTGGCAAGGGTATAGACAAACTTATTCCTGATCAACGTCTTATCGCTATACGGTCCATATAAAATCCAGTCCTCCTCTTCCGGGAATCCAAGCAGATCCACGTCAATGTCGTTCCCGTTTTCATCCCAGGTTTCAATTCCGAATGATTTCTTATCGAACAAGGCCTGCGATGTTGCTCCCCTGTATTCAATGCCGATATGGCCGTTGTAAGTTACCCCACCTTCCTCGTAAACTTTTAGGGTTGCAGGCACTTTCGGTTCATCTACAATCTCTTCTCCCTGTAGGGTGATGGAAAGCTGAGGAAGAGCACTTTCCATGTTGATAGGATCGGGTTCAGGCTCCGGATCTGGATTTGGCCCCGATGATGTACTATTATCGTTACAACCTGAGAACTGAAATACTACAAAAAGCAGAAAGAGAAACCATAATTTGTATCGAAATAGAATATTTTTTGCTGTCATTTATTGATGATTAGTTGCTATTTGATCTCAATATAGTGGATTTGTTTGTTGAATGTTGATTGTTGTTCTTTTTGAATTTTTAATAGCAAACAACAATTTTGATGTAGTTGGTTAACATGGGGAAGACACCATTTTTTTAATTATATTTGAAATATGGAAACGATAAAGATCACAGTTCGAGATAAAAAGCATGCCCAGATGCTTGCAGATTTGGCCAGAGAGTTAAATTTTGTTACTTCTGTTGAGTCTTTAAAAGACGATTCGGAATCTGTAATTCCCAAAGGAAATTTTTCTTCTGATGAAGAATTTCTGTCTCTCTGTGGTTTATGGAAAGATCGGGATGTTACCATTGAAAAAATCAGAGAGCAGGCATGGCGGAAGATCAACCTGTAGTATGCGATACCAATATCATTATAGAACTTTTTAAAGATAATGAGGATGTTAAAAAAAGTTGCCTCGATATTGGAATAGAAAATCTCTGTATAAGTACTGTTACCATCGGCGAGTTTTATTATGGTGCACTGAACAAAGAAGAGATCCCACTGATTGAAAATCATCTTAAAAAATTTGGAAATCTTCCCGTAACAGAACCCATCTCCCAGCGTTTTACTGACTTGATGCGTGCCTATTGCCTAAGCCATAAACCATTCATCGGCGATATGTTCATTGCAGCTACTGCGATGCATTTCGATATTGAGCTTTATACCCTAAACAGAAAAGATTTTCATTTTATACCAGATCTCAAATTACATACTCCGGATAAGTAATAATTATCACTCTGATCTGAGTGAATCCACCGGATTTGCAGTCGCAGCTTTAATGGATTGCCAGCTTACCGTGAGCAGTGCAATAAGAATTGCTGTAAGCCCAGCTGTCACAAAGAACATGGCATCAATCTCAATTTTGTAGGCAAAATCTGTGAGCCATTGATTCATGGCGTACCAGGTGATGGGAACGGCGATTACAAAACCAATACTCACCAACTTGATAAAATCTTTAGAAAGCAACGTTACAATACTCGCTACACTGGCACCTAACACTTTTCTGATTCCGATCTCTTTTGTGCGGCGTTCAGCTGAAAAAATTGTAAGAGCAAACAACCCAAAACTTGTGATAGCGATGGCTAAAACAGAAAAAAATGGAAGCAAACCCGTCTTCTGACAAATAAAGGATTTGATAGGCGTTGTCTAAAAAATTCCATGAGGACTCTCTGGAATATTAACGATCCAAAAATTGACATATAAATCAGGAATCAACATGGATGGACGGATAACGATTGATATCATCGACAATGGGCCAGGCATCAAAAAAGAAGACCAGGAGAAGATTTTCATCCCATTCTATTCTACCGCCGGTAACGATCCGGACAAAGGAACGGGAATTGGGCTGAGTTTGTCACGCCAAATTATGCGCATTCACGGTGGGGCACTCCAGGTAAAATCTGAGCCGGGGAAGGAGACTGTTTTTACACTAAAGTTCTAAACCAACGAAACTTTTCACAGGAAGTCTAAAAGAGAGGGGACCGATGCTGGAACGTTCAGTGAAAGCATCAGGGGTGTGTTCACGTTCTGCCCGGGATATAACTGGTTCCAAAGGTCTCCTTTGGAACCCACACACGAAGCTCCTGCTTCAACTGGAAGCGGAGCTTCCTAATTTGCGTTCCGAGAGCTTCGGAACGATTGAAATAGTGAAGGTTTGAATGGCACTTTCAATAGTCTTACTCATACCATCGAGAACACACCTCTGAGATAATTTCTATACGAAATTCTCTCTGTCTCCTCTCGAGAGGAGAGTTTTCTACCCCTCACCAAAATCTTCATCATCAAAACCGGTCATGCCGCCGAGCATGCTTCCCAGCATATCGGAGTAGGTGCGGGTGACGTCTGCGTCTTCTTTGCCCAGTTTTGAATTTTGGTGGAGAGCCTCAATTACCAAATCCATTAGTGCATATTCATCATCGTCAGAACTCTTTGTGAATTTTTTCACGATTTTATGAAGACCGGTCACATCATCCAAACGATTTTTATACTCTTCGGTACTGAGCAGATCCGGTATATCGAGCGAATTTCCTTTCGCAAACCAATCCAGGATATCCTGGTATTCGCCCTGTTCTTCTGCATCAGATCGTTTTTGAGGATCAGGGAAATAGCCCTTAAAGGTTGTATTGATCGCCTTGCCGATAATATGCTTTGCAACATTTCCGGCTCCCTCCTGCTCCCCTTCGTACACCAGTTCCAGTTTACCTGTTAGCGCGGGAATCATGGCATAGAGATCAGTGATTCGCAGCGTCACCTCCGATTCGCCATTTGAAACCGCACGCCGTTCTGCCGCGGAAACCACCTGTTCCATCGCCGTGATGGTCATACGCGTGGAAACCCCACTTTTCTGATCGATATATTCACTGTCACGAGCCTCAAAAGCCACATTTTCGAGGATAGATCTGTAACTATCCGGTATGTTAACTTTCACCTCTCCATTTCTCTCCGCCCACGATTCCTGTTTGGTGATCTCCATAGCCACATCCATCTCGCGCGGATAGTGAGTGATAATCTGCGAATCGATGCGATCTTTCAGTGGTGTAATGATATTTCCGCGATTGGTGTAATCTTCGGGATTCGCTGAAAACGCCATTGATACATCCAGTGGAATTCGAATATTAAACCCGCGAATCTGAATATCGCGCTCCTGCATGATGTTCAACAGCGCCACCTGTATCCTCGGCTGGAGATCCGGAAGCTCGTTAATCACAAAAATTCCGCGGTTCGTGCGTGGAATCAATCCAAAATTGATTACTTCTTCATTAGCCAGAGCAATTTTCTTTGATGCTGCTTTAATCGGGTCAAGGTCCCCGATCAAATCAGCAACTGTTGTGTCTGGTGTAGCCAATTTCTCACCATACCGGCGATCTCTGTGCAGCCATTGAATCGGTGTGTCGTCCCCCTTTTCTTCCAAAAGATCCTTGGCATATTTAGAGACAGGATTGAACGGATCGTCATTCACCTCAGATCCTTTTACAATCGGAATATATTCGTCTAAAAACTGAACCAACATCCGAAGAATTCTGGTTTTTGCCTGACCGCGAAGCCCAAGGAGAATCAGATCGTGCCTGGCGAGAATAGCATTCTGTATCTGTGGAATTACCGTCTTTTCATATCCCAAAATACCGGGAAACAGTGTTTCCTTATTTTTAATTTTCTGGATGAGATTTTTCCGCATCTCTTCTTTGATAGACACGGAGTTCCATCCGCTTTCTTTCAACTGACCAACCGTTGTTGCTTTGTTTGTCATCTGCCTTTATTCGTTCAATTCTGGTTACAATGGTTAAACTTAAAAACCGCTGACTTCATTTCTAAAGATTCAATTCTTTTTCAAAAATTTCGGTCACATTGCGGGATTTAATCATGCACTCTTCCCATTCCGATTCGGGATCAGAATCACTTGTTATGGCACCGCCAACGGGATAAAAAAGTGATTCATCTTGCAAAATTGCAGTTCGTATTACAACATTAAAATCAAAATCATCTTCTGGGGTAAAATATCCAATGGCGCCTGAGTAGATTCCGCGCTTGTACATTTCCAGCTCGTCTGTTGTTTTCATCACTTCAATTTTTGGTGCTCCGGTCATCGAACCCATCGGGAAACAGTTCTGAATAATATCCACCGGATCAAGATCTTCTTTAGCCTTTGATTCAACAACAGAAATCAACTGATGAACGGTACCGAATGTCTGAACATCATACAGTTTTGAAACTTTAACCGATCCCGTTTTTGATATCTTTGAAAGGTCGTGCCGAACCAAATCTACGATCATCAGGTTTTCAGCACGATTCTTTTCATTCTTTAACTGCTCTCGGTTAATCTTATCCATTTCTGAATCCATGGATCGAGCGGCTGTTCCTTTGATCGGTTCTGAGCGAATAGAGTTCCCCTCTTTCTTCAAAAATCTTTCGGGGGAGGCACAACAGACTGAAAATTCCTCATGAGAAATAAATGCCCCAAACGGAACCGGACTGATCTCTCGCATTCTTGAATACAACCAGTAGGGATTGCCCATATAACCCCCACACAGCGGAATGGTATAATTCATCTCGTAAAAATCACCCTGTTGAATTTTCTTTTGAATAGTTTGAACCGTTTCAATGTACTCTTCCTTTCCAATTAACGGTTTCAATTTCATCTCAACAGAACCGGGTAATCCAGATTTCGAATTCTCTGGAAGATCAAAATCCCCACGTAAAACCTCAATCTCTCCACTCTCCATTTTTAACAGTAGTTCCGGTTCCATAAAATACATATCCGGAGTATCGGTTAGAGGCAGATTCGTTGATTCTAACTCTTCTACATGGTTTTTTAAATCATAACCTAAATATCCGAACAACCATCTTTTCTTCTCATTTCGAAACTCCCTGAGAGCTTTCCAGGGATTCATTTTTACAGTTCGTTTCTCCCCGTTTTCTACAATATCAATGGTTGATCCGTACACCGTAATTGAGCTTTTGGGTTTTGCCGCAATGTATGAGCATCGGGAGGATGGATGCTTGTCTAATTGCGATTCAAGAAGAATGAGCGGAAATTGGCTCAATTTCTCGTGCAACTCATCAATAGTCAGGTTTTTTTGCATTGATTTCATGTACGGATTGATAGTAGAAATATTATAACCTATGAACAAGTTTCGATCTTAACCGTTCACTCACTACATTATAGCAAATGTGTTCGAATCAAAAATTATGTATAAATATATAGCTCGGCCTCTGTTATTCAGATTATCGCCTGATTCCACACACGATGCAACGGTAAAAATGGCATCTTCGATCAGTAAAAAAAAGTGGATGAGCAATGCGGTTGGCTCCATTTACTCCTATTCTAACCCGAGATTAGAGCAAAATATTTTCGGATTAAAATTTCCTAATCCCATCGGTCTGGCTGCCGGATTTGATAAAAATGCCACCATGGCCCCGGTCCTCTCAAAAATGGGTTTTGGTTACCTCGAGATCGGGAGTATTACGGCTAATCCATCTACCGGAAACCCAAAACCCCGAAGTTTTCGGCTTCCGGCAGATCGATCTTTGATTAACCGGCTTGGCTTGAATAATGATGGCGTTCAAACCATCTCGCGCCGGTTAAAAAAATTGGATCTCTCTATTCCAATTGGAATAAACATAGCAAAAACGCACGATCCGGCCATTACCGGCGAAGATGCAATTCGGGATTATGTGTACAGTTTTGTAATCCTCAAAGAGATTGCAGATTACATTACACTGAATATTTCATGTCCGAATACTACAGAGGGCAAAACGTTTGAAGAGCCAGAAACCCTAAATGCTTTACTTGAACATCTTGAAATTGGAAAAGACTCAAGTCTACCCCCTGTGCTCGTAAAATTTTCAGTTGATCTGGACGATGGTCAGCTTGAAGAGTTGGTTGCTATTTGCGAAGATCATGCCATTGACGGGTATGTAGCAACGAACACATCCTCAAAAAGAAAAAATTTAAAGACCCCCACGTCAAAAATTGAAAAAATTGGCCGTGGAGGGCTCAGCGGTAAAGCGATAGCTGAAAGAAGTACAACGATGATTCGGAAAATTCACTCCCTCACAAAAGGTGAAAAAGTGATTATTGGAGTTGGTGGAATTAGCAGCGGCCAGGATGCCATTGAAAAATTAAAAGCGGGAGCAGACCTGTTGCAAATCTACACGGCTTTGGTCTATGAAGGGCCCGGAGTGGTCAAAAAAATCAACCGGGAAATTGCTCAATATCTTAAAGAAAATGAGATAGAACATGTATACCACATCCACAAAATTAAAGATTAAACGGAAAAACTACTGTACACTCAACAGGCTCTTCCGATGAGTGAGAATCGAATCTAAGGCGGGTTTCAATTCCGTTTTCTACAGCCTGTGGAATACCCGACCGATCCATTCGGCTAAGCTGCTCAAATGATTGCATGGTTCCGTCCGGTTCAATCACAAACAGGTATTCCAGCTCTCCGCGTATGGAAACATCATTTGTCCACTCCGGGTATGTCAGCGAATTCATAAAAGACTCCATTCCACCCTCCATGTTTATTGTAATTCCTGCATCCTCGCAACGCGGATATCCCCCGGTTTGATCTTCGGTCACACTCTGTTCCTGCACTGATGTGGAGTCATTCACTTGTATTGAATCTCTCTTTGGACGGGCCAGTGTTTCCTGTAATACCTGAACCTGCGACATGACCGTACTCGCAGAATATTCATTTTCGATTCGCTGTAAAACAGATCGTGTACTGTCCCAATAAGCGCCCTCAAACGGGTATACTTCTGTAGTTGTTGGTACCTGAAATGTGGAATCTGCAATTTGCTGCCAGTACTGTAATTGCTCTTCTGCAAGAGTTGTATCAGACAACATTACCCGGGCTGAGTCTTTAAGTTCTTTAAACTGATCTCTTTTTAATTCTATTTCCCGCTGTTCATCAAACCATAAACGAATCTGTTCATCAAATCCGGGTTCATTTCTGCCCTGGCTTATGTATGATTTAGCTTCATCCAACAACAGAAACGGACGAGCGGATTCAGCTTCACTGCTGTCAACCATAGTCAATTGACCTGCATTCGCAGCAGTTGATTCACCATCAGCAATAGAGATCACACCTCCCGTCTCCCTTTCATCTTGCAGATCTCCCGGTGGTTCTATTTGTAACCGTTCTGCCAATCGTTGGGTATAGATAGAATTTGGAGCTCTTCCTTTTAGCTCTTCGTACCACTTTTCTGCCTCTTCTTCTCGATTTTGAAGCAAAGCAACTTCCGCCATCGAATAGAGTGATTTTACAGAGAGATCTTCATTATAACCTGAATCTGCTACTTTTTGGTAATACACAGCAGCGCTATCGGGCCTGTCCAGAGAGAGGAAAAACAGATTTCCTAACTGGTAATTATAGGATTCGATTTCCCGGTAAATCTCATTTTTTGCCTCGTCGGTAAATGGAATGTCACTCGTATCGATTGTGGGTTGAATGCCGGTGGCACTTAAGTTAGCAGAACCATTTTCGCTTGAATCTCCTTCGGCTTCACGGATCTGATCGAACCGGCTTCCGCTTACATCAGCCCTTCTTCGCCAATTATCGTCCAGCGGCCGATCACCCCAAACAGCCTGAAATTGCAAACTGGCATCGGCAAGACGTGTTGGACTTTCAATATTCAGAAATCCATACTCAGTTGTTGTAGCAGCCTGAACCGGTTCTTCTGATTGGTCAGCTACCAGCATTTGATCCCGCTGGTCGCGTATCTCATCTAACTCCTCTTCCATCCTTTCCAACTCCTCTTGGCGAAGCTGATCCAAAAATATCTCGAGTTCTTCCCGGTCCATCTCTGCAAGATTTAGCAAACTGTCTCTCCGGGAAATATTATCTTTAATGGTAACATATTCCCCATACGATTTTGCCAGTTCCTGTGCATTGAAATCATCATCCAGTAGTGTTTCATCCACACGTTGCGAAGCAGATGAATCAAAGTAAGCAGCAGCCATCTCCAGGTCTTCGTATTCATCGCGGTATATTTCGCCGAGGCCATAATAGGTCTTTGCCAGTGTAAAATCTGTTGGAGGCTGTATACGATTTCGAAGAAGGCTGTTGTAATTCTGAACGGCTGTGGAATAGTCTCCTTTCAACTGAAGTGTTCTTGCAATTTCATACAGCAAATCACTTCGGTACTCAAGAAATTTGTCATCACGCCTCATCCTCTGGTAGATGGATACGGCATAATCGTAATTACCGATCTCCCGGGAAACCTCAGCCTGTTTTCGGGTAGCGTTAAACTCAAGATCGAAATCTATTCTCAAATTGTTGATTTGCGAGTAGGAGAACAGAGCTCTGTTTAACTCCCCCATATTTTCCAAAACCTGCCCCAATAAAAAATGAGTTTTTGCCAGCTTCTCCTCTTTTTCTATACCTGATAAAGCCTGTTGTAAATAGTCCGCAGCAGATTCCCAATTATCCTGTGCGCTATGCAATTCACCCAATACAAGCTGCGCTTCAGCTCTCCACTCTGGGAGCCATGTCTCATTATCAAGCTCAAACTCTAAAACCTCTATACCCTGGTCGTAATTCGATAATTCCAGGTAGGTCAGCCCTTGCCAAACCACTGCCTCTTGCCGGCTTGCCCCATCAGCAACAGTGCCTAACTCTTCAAATTTTTCAAGTGCTGCAAAAAAATCAGACCGGTGATAGTAAGATTTACCAATAATGAAAAGAGCCGGGACCACAAATTCTGAATTACTGTGATTGCGAAGAATTGCACTTCCCTTTTCAATGGCTTTTTCAAAATCTTCCAATCCGGCGTCGGTGGGTGATGGATGAATGCGGATTGGTACCAGTGGGTTAATTTCTGGTTGCTGATTACGGTTCTTCTCTAAACCGCTGTTGTAAAACTTTTTGGCATTATAAAATGTGTTGTAGTACGCGGTAAAATTATTCCAACCCTGTTTCAGACTGCCACAGCCGGCAAGCAGAAAAACTAAAACAGTTATTTGAACTAATTTTCTCACAATATATCAACGCCGGACATTCGTCATGCGTATTTATTGATCTTGAATGGTGCTCACTTTAATCATATTCGTTCGCCCTCGTTTGGCAAGCGGAATACCTGTAGCAATAATTACACGGTCGTTATTTTCCACCAATCCATTTTCGAGCAGATAATCTTCCATCATTTTTACACTCATATCCGTATCAAAAATTTCATCGAGCCGAACAGAGCTTACTCCCCATACAAGATTCAATTGCCTGCGTACAATTTGGCTTTCCGTAAACGCCACAACCGGTACTTTTGGCCTGAATTTGGCGATCCGCCTTGCAGTATTCCCGGAGTGAGTGATGGTACTGATAGCTTTGGCATCAACATTATCGGCAATAGTAACGCATGAAAACGCCAACGATTCAATCACCTGCTTCTCTTTCCAGTCTGGTTTGCGATACTTCAAACTGTAATAGATGGATGATGCATTTTGCTCAACCGATTTAATAATTTTTGCCATAGTTCTGACAGATTCTTCAGGATACTTGCCGGCTGCCGTTTCACCCGAAAGCATCACAGCGTCTGTACCGTCAACCACGGCATTTGCCACATCCGAACTTTCGGCACGAGTAGCACGTGGATTGTTGATCATTGAATCGAGCATTTGAGTAGCAGTAATAACCGGTTTACCGGCCATCCGGCACCTTTCAATTATTTTCTTTTGAACCAAAGGCACCTGCTCACTTGGAATTTCAATTCCCAAATCACCGCGGGCCACCATAATTCCATCAGACTCTTCAATAATTTCATCAATCACTTCTACCGCCTCGGGCTTCTCAATTTTGGCAATAATTGCTGCGTTACTTCCCTTTGCCCGAATTCTGGAAATTACATCCTGTACATCCCGGGCAGATCGTACGAACGACATCGCCACATAATCTACTCCTACATCCAAGCCAAATTCCAGGTCTTCAATATCTTTTTCAGTAAGTGAGCCCATCGAGATCTCAACATCCGGCAGGTTCACTCCCTTTCGTGATTTTAAAACACCCCCTACAATAACATCGGCTACTAACTCCGACCCTTTTTTTTCAACGATTTTAAGTTCAAGAAGTCCATCATCAATCAAAATCTGATTTCCAACAACGGCATCTTCTGCGAGATTTGGATAATCAATCGGTACAATTTCGTTTGTTCCCTCAATATCATCAGTCGTCAGCTTCACCTGTGAGCCACTTTCCACAAACTGTCCGCCGTCTTTCATGGTACCCACCCGAATTTTAGGCCCCTGCAGGTCCATTAAAACCGGTATAGAATACTCATGCTTTTGTGCAACTTCCCGTACATACCCAATTGTTCGTTTATGATCTTCGTGTGAGCCGTGGGAAAAATTGATTCGCACAACATTCATTCCCGCAAAATAAAGCTTTTCAATATCCTCGAACGTGTTACTACTTGGACCTAATGTGCAAACTATTTTTGTGCGTCGGGCACTTCCTAACATAAATATGTGTTTGTTATTGAGAAAATTTTTGGATAGATAATATTAATAGTACGAAAGGTAAGCAATTATCACACAGATAAACTGTTATAATAATGCAAATACTCCTTTTGCAAACAAGATCGAAAATACTGTAGATAAACGCACATTTATGAACACAACTATAAAAAACTACAGCCTGCTTTCTATACTGATCTTCGCACTCTACATGTCAGGTTGTGTACGATCAACAAATCCCGATGTGGAAAGAGGATCTACTTTTCGCTTCCAGGATGGATATCCCGAAGTTCGCATGTCGTCTATTGGAATTCTGAGTGAAGACGACGAACCGCTCATCGATGTAACAACGGATGTAGTACTTGGCAGTTTAATATATTCCACGGACGAAGAGGGTGTTCGATCTGCCAATGTTTCAATCGAAATAAGAATTCTCCAAAACGATGGTGATTTTACCAAAAATCTACGAAAGGATTTTGCTGTAGAATCAAGTTATAACGGAAGTTATCAAAGCCAGGATGTTTTCAGCCATCGGGAACGTATAGAAGTTGTGCCCGGAAGTTTCGAAGTAACTGTTACTGTTCTCGATCAATCCTCCGGTAAAGCTTCCAGCAGAACCAGCGAAGCAGATATACCCGATCCTCAAAATCCCGAAATTAACCTTACCACAATACGCCTGATGGGAAAACACTCGCCTGAAGAAGTTGAGAATCCCGACTTTTTTCCTATTACTACTTACACGGCTTCTTCGGGATTAGACAGCCTTAAGTTTATGTTCCAGGTAACAAATAACAACGTAGAGGACCCCCTTACCATCCAGTCGCGACTGCTCAAATACGAGACAGATACGACTGCTGCACGACCTATGAACTTCAATAATTACAGCCCCTCCACGCTTCCCTACAAGGGAATAGAGATCAGAGATCCCGAGGAAGTGGATTTCACGACACGGCGATTGGATGATCCCGGAAGTGTATTAATTGAATTTAAGTATGAACAGCTTGAAAAAGGTACCTACCGTTTTGAGGTTGAAACCACCAAAGATAGTGGTGAGGAGATCTATAAAGCGAGAGATTTCTCAATAAAAAGTGAAAATTACCCAACCCTGCAAAGCCCAAGAGAACTTGCAAATCCACTGATATATTTGATGAACAGAGATGATCATGAGGAGATGATGGAAATTGAAGACCCGGATTCTTTAAAAGAGGCTATTGACCGTTTTTGGCTTTCCAACATTGGAAACATGAACAAGGCAAAATCTGTGATTAACTTGTATTATGAACGGGTTGAACAAGCAAATAAGCAGTTTACCAATTTTAAAGAGGGCTGGAAGACAGACCTCGGTATGATATATATTCTATTCGGCCCTCCATGGTATGTGGATCGTTATTTGAATACCATGGTTTGGTCGTACTCGTACGACAGGACCGATCCCCGGTATAATTATACCTTTGAAAGGCCACAAATGAAGAACGAGTATTTTCCTTTTGATAACTACCTGCTTCAGCGAAACCAGGGATACTTCAATATCCAGTACAGGCAGATTCAATTGTGGCTATCGGGAAATATTTTAACTACACGTATTTAGCACTCGCTTAAATTTATCCTGCAGGGTTTTCTTTGAAACAACCTGGACGACACCTAAAATGGAGCAGATTGGGTGCTTACATACTTTGAGATACTTGTTACGCAATACCATTTCTCTTAAAACAAAAAAAGCCCGCCAAAAATATTTGACAGGCTCTTCTGTATCTATAAGATCTGTAATTTAACTTTTTTCTTGTCTCTCTTTAATAAAAGCTTCAAATACCATCTCTAAATCCTGGGCTACTTCCTGTTTGGTTCGCCCTTCAATTCTGTGTCGCGGAATCATTGCTTTAATTTCTCCATCAACAAAAAATGCAAATGCAGGTGAAGATGGCGGATATTCGCTAAAATACTCGCGGGCACGAGCAGTAGCTTCTTTATCCTGTCCGGCAAAGACTGTTACAAGATGATCCGGTTTTTCTTCCGTATTTTCCAGGGCAATTCCAAGTCCGGG
This sequence comes from Balneolaceae bacterium, assembly GCA_034521495.1. Lineage (NCBI taxonomy): Bacteria > Pseudomonadati > Balneolota > Balneolia > Balneolales > Balneolaceae > Balneolaceae bacterium. The sequence continues at coordinate 554,020 of JAXHMK010000009.1, read as the reverse complement.
ACGTGCATTACCGGCAGCGCATCCACATACGGAATTGATAGCCATCAGCATGGTTCCTTTATTGTATTCTTTCATTGCTCGATCAACATCTTCAGGAGTTTTTAATTCTTCCACTCCAATGTCGGTAAGCTCTTTCCTCATCCATGAAGTATCAGGGCCAACGCCAAATCCAAATTGCATAGTAACTTTGTTTGTTGTTAAAATTTCTATGTCTAATATAACGATAATTCAACACATTTCTTACCTGCATGTCTTCTACTTTTTCTATACATCACTTCAATAAAACCGATTAACAAAAGAATTTCTATTTTAAGGTTTGACTCATTATCCTTCAATCAGTTTCTATCATATAAAATCACAGCCAATTCATGCGAATCAATCTATATTTTTTATTCTTCTGCCTTATTGTTTTCATCAGCTGTTCAGGCCCCGAAAAGTTGTCCGTTTACCAGGGAGATCAGACTATTGAAGTTGACGGAAACTTAACAAACTGGAATACAAATGAAACATTACTAAAATCCACATCAGAGGTAGATTACTATGCTACCACACACGATAACAATCTCTATCTGTTTGTTGATGTAAAAGGAATAGTAAAACACAGCGGCATTTTAAAATCCGGTATAATTGTTTACTTAGGTTCATCAGAAGAAAACAGGAAGCGTACAGGAGTTGCTTATCCCCCCGGATCATACAACTTATTGAGACAGTACCCGAACTCGTTTGATTCATTTACAACAGATATGGAGTGGTCTAACAAACCTGCAAACCGGAAGCTTCTTGAAGATTTACAGGAAGACATGTATTCATCTGTTTTAATTGTTGAACGACCACAAGGTACAAACAATGCCGAATACGGATTTATTGACAAATCGCAATTAGAAGTGGATGGAATTGAAATTGCCGCCAACCAAGACCGGCGTTACATCTCAATAGAAATGAAAGTACCACTTGGCGAAACTCCGCTTTTTGATCTCTCGGCAGAAGATATTTGGCTTGGATTTTCTATTGAACCGCCTGATTTCAATTTCAGAGAAGAAGCTTCTTCCGTATCAAACAGGCAAAGAGATAATTTTAGCAACCGCAGCAGACGTGAGGCAAACATGCGGTATGCCATCAGCCGAAACCTTGGGCAGGGAGAAGATTGGTTTATCATTAATGTGAAATAAAAAAAGGTGCCCCATCATCTGAGGCACCCTTACAAGTATTTTAGCTAAATGTACTCTTTAGTTACTTAGCATTCTTGTAATTCTCTTCTACCTGATCCCAATTTACAACATCCCAAATTGCGCTTAAATAGTCGGGACGTCGGTTTTGGTAGTGCAGGTAGTAAGCGTGTTCCCAGACATCAACGCCAAAAATTGGAGTTAATCCGTGCATGTATGGACTATCCTGGTTGGCAGTTGAAATCACTTTTAAGTCACCGGAATCATCGACACACAACCATCCCCATCCGGATCCAAACTGTCCGGCTGCGGTGGATGAAAATTTTTCCTTGAATTTATCGAAGCTGTCGTACTTATTGTTGATCGCTTCAGCAAGGTCTCCGGACGGTTCTCCACCTCCATTGGGTGATAACACGGTCCAAAACAGTTTATGGTTTGCATAACCGCCGCCATTATTAATTACTGCCTGGCGGATATTTTCAGGAACTTCTTCTATTCTCGTCAATACTTCTTCTATTGGAAGGTCAGCAAATGGATGCCCTTCAAGAGCAGTATTCACTTTATTTGTATATCCCTGATGATGCTTTCCGTGATGAATCTCCATCGTTCTTTTATCAATGCTGGGTTCAAGAGCATCATGTTCATATGGTAATTCAGGAAGTTCGTAAGCCATTATATTGTCTTTGATTTTATATTAATATTTATTTCTCTAACGTATTTAACTTCAATACGTTATCTGTTCTTCGTTACATTAGCAATAATATAGATATCAGTCAAAAACGTTCCATTTTTTTTAGCTGCTTCAGATATTCTTTAAACTTCAGGAGAAATGCTCTCATAATTCTTCTATCTTTAGCTTTAGAATATTAACACAGATAAATTTATGAAGTACGATTACGATGTAATCATTATTGGCAGCGGACCTGCCGGTTTCTCTTGTGCAATGCAAAGCACAAAATTCGATAAAAAAGTATTGATTGTTGAGGCCAATGAATCCAATCTTGGGGGTTCCTGGATTAATAAGGGAACTGTTCCCAGTAAAGCACTTCGCGCAGCCGCCAAGCTAATCCAGTCTTTCCACTCGCAATTTGGTGATGAACGGGGCAGAAAACCCTATGAGCGATTTAGAATGGAAGATATAATGGATTACAAACGCCCCATTCTTGAAAGTAAAAACAAGAAGGTGAGGGAAGATATTGTAAAAAACGAAGTGGACACCGCCACCGGATGGGGTAAAATTATTGATTCTAACACAGTTGAAGTAGTTAAAGAGACTGGAAATAAAGAGACCTATAAGGGAAAAAATATTTTAATATCTACCGGGAGCCGGCCATCTGCCCCGCAAAATGTGAATATAGATCAAGCTAAAGTTCTTGACTCCGGCTCTATTCTCGATATTACACACATTCCCCGCCGGTTGGTGATTGTTGGAAGCGGAATTATAGCATTTGAGTATGCAACCATTTTTGCAGCTCTTGGAACACGTGTTTCTATTTTGAGTGATCTTGATGAAATTTTACCGTTTCTGGATCAAGAGCTTAAAGCTGCATTATTTAAATCCATTCGGAAAAAGAATATCCAGATCTTCAACAACATCTCGATCGAAAATATATCGAGTAATGACCTGAGAACTTGCGATGAAGTGCTGTTCAAAACAGCTAATGACAATCGGTTACAAGTAGTAGAAACCGACCACGTAATGTATATTGGCGGTAAAATTCCAAACACCGATAATCTTGGACTCGACAAACTTGGTGTAGAACGAGATGCAGAAGGATATATAAAAGTAGATGGTCAATACCGTACAAATGTCTCTAACATTTATGCTGCAGGCGATGTTATTGGATATCCTGCTCTTGCCTCAGCTTCCTTTCTCCAGGGACGCCTCGCTTCTTGTGAGATGTTTGGAGACAAAGCTATAGCTGAGATGAGTGATACAAGTATGCCATATGGCATCTATTCCATCCCTGAAATTTCTGGTATTGGGTTAACTGAGCAACAAGCAGAGGAATTAAATATCGACGTAACAGTCGGGCGGGCATACTATTCTAATCTAACCAGGGCTGATCTGAATCATGAAACAGAAGGAGTTTTGAAGCTCGTATTCCGAACGGATAATCTCAAACTTCTCGGAGTGCATATTTATGGCGAGCATGCAACTGATATGATCCACTTAGGCCAAAGTATTATGTCGCAAAACGGAAACATCAAATACTTTATTGAACGAGTGTTAAATTATCCAACTTACTCCGAAGCATACAAAATTGCGGCGTTTAACGGGCTTAATCGCGTTCACAAAGCAGGTGTGAAGTACAAGAAGATTTTAGATAAGAGTTAAGGAAAATGGAGGGTCATCGTATGAGTTTTTTGCAAAAAATTTCATTCAAACTTGTAACACTCATCCGATGACTGACTGGCACAATTTCAGGCAAGATCCATCCGTCAGACCGCTCCAAGCGGTCAGACGGATATGTATAAATCAAACGTAATGAATCGCCTTCACCAAGCCGCTTGAGTCTTTTTCAGGTTCTTCCGGAAGCGTCTTTAGACCTTTTTCAACGGATTGTTTAGCCGCAAGTGCCAGCGCCATGGAATCCACAATATCATCCTCATCCACCTCATTTCGCCGGAACTCCTCTTTAATATCCCGGAAAAAATCTTTGGCAATCTCTTCGCGGTCGCTCACCAGAGAAAGCCGGTGGCGTAATCCCTTTTTGGTATTCTTTTTCTGAAAAATCTTGCCTCCATTCAGATTTCTAAAAATCAGTTCCGGGTGACTTTCAAAAACCTTTTCCTGTAGTTCCGGTTGATCCGTTAAAAACTGATCAACAGTCTTTATTTTAGGTGTGATATTCCAGGCCTGCAGCGTCAGCTTTTTTTCGGTGAATTCGTAACTTTGCATATTTGCTTCCACATACGATGGAGCATTCAGAGCCGGCCGAATGGGCGGGCTAAACACGCTTGATGCATACTCAGCACCCAACTCTTTTCGAAGAAGAGCATCACATTCGCGCGTATAATTTTCATCTTCCAGGCCTATCGGCATATCAATCAGAATACGATCGAACCTGTGAAAGGCATCTTCCAGATCATCATCGTTTCGAAGCACTTCGTAGGAAGCATCGCCCTCATCAAATGTTATTAAGATCCAACCGGCTGCACAGCCGTCTATTCCCGCAGTTTTCAAAATTTGTAAAATTTAAGTGAAGTATTCTATTACAGATGGCGCAAGCGTCCTCGCTTGTGCCCCGCTGCTCAGCAACCCGTGTTACTTATCTACCGTATTTCTCAATGAAATATGAAGCTCACGAAGTTGCTCTTCATCCACCTCGCCCGGTGAATTGTCCATCAGGCTTTGCGCTCGCTGGTTCTTCGGAAATGCAATTACATCCCGCAGGCTTTGTGCACCGGCCATCAGCATAATCATCCGATCCAATCCAAACGCAATTCCACCGTGCGGCGGTGCTCCATATTTAAATGCATCCATCAGGAATCCGAATTTCTCTTCAGCTTCATCATCATCAATTCCGAGTACATTAAATACTTTTTGCTGTAGTTCGGAGTCATGGATACGAATAGAACCCCCGCCAAGCTCATTTCCGTTCAGTACTAAATCATACGCCCTGGATTTCACCTGAGCCGGATCCTCATCCAACAGTTCAATATCTTCCGGCTTAGGAGCTGTAAACGGGTGATGAAGCGAGTGATATCGCAAATCCTCTTTCGACCATTCAAGGAGCGGAAAATCCGTCACCCATAAAAATTTGGTTTGATCCGTTCGGATCAGATCAAAATCTTTGGCAACCATCAACCGAAGGGTGCCCATCTGTTTGAACACATCAGGTGACGGACCGGCAAGAATCAGAACCAAATCACCGTCATTGGCACCGGATGTTTCTACCATATTTTTCATGGTCTCATCATCCAGAAACTTACCGACGCTGCAATTAATTTCACCATCTTGCAGTTTCATAAATACCATTCCGGCCGCGCCGGTTTGTGATTGCACACGTTCTGTCAGGCGATCCAATGCACCACGCCCCATATTTCCTTCACCCGGAACTGTAATAGAAACCACGTGGCCACCTTTCTTCACAATGGACTTAAAAATCTTGAACTCACAATCTTTCACATCATCCGAAATGTCGTTGATTTCCAATCCAAACCGAAGATCCGGTTTGTCAGATCCGTATGTATGGAGAGCTACCTCGTAAGGCATTCTCTGGAACGGGGTTTCAATCTCAACATCCAGGTGCTCTTTCCAGAGTTTTGCCATCAACTCTTCATGTACTTTAAAAATATTCTCTTCATCCACGAACGACATCTCTACATCAATCTGCGTGAACTCCGGCTGGCGGTCGGCTCTCAAATCCTCATCCCTGAAACATTTTACAATCTGGAAATAACGGTCCATCCCGGACACCATCAACAACTGCTTGTAGGTTTGCGGACTCTGCGGGAGCGCAAAAAATCGCCCCGGATTCACCCGGCTGGGCACCAAATAATCGCGCGCTCCTTCCGGTGTTGAACGCATTAAAACGGGTGTTTCAACTTCTGCAAATTTCTTGTCGTGGTAAAAATTTCGAACCGTGTGAGCCACGTCTGATCTCAACATCAGCTTATCCTGAATCTCCTGCCTCCGGATATCCAGGTAGCGATATTTCAGACGCGTTTCCTCATTGGTAGCAATTCCATCTTTAATTTCAAATGGTGGAGTTTCCGCTTCTGAATAGACAATCAGGTTGCTCACTTCCACCTCTATCTTGCCGGTTGACATATCGGGATTGATGGTTTCTTCATCCCGTTCTATCACTTTTCCTTTCACCCCAATAACATATTCCGAACGGAGGTCTTCGGCCATCTCATGCAGCTCTTTATTCGTCTCATCGAAAACAATTTGGGTAATTCCGTAACGATCCCGAAGATCGATAAAAATAAGCCCGCCTAAGTCGCGGCGTGTAGAGATCCAGCCATTCAACACAACCTCCTCTCCCTGATTGTCAATTGTCAATTCACCGCATGTGTGGGTTCGGTTCCAACTCATAAAAAATCTATATTGATTAAATGCTTATTAAATCGTTTTCTTTGTAAGCGGCAAAAATAAAGAATCTGATAACCATTCGCTCATTTCATCTGTAACTTTTATGCTGAGTTTAAGTTTTATTGCCAATATTTTTTGCAGTTTTTCTCTTTTCGGGTTGATTTGGTGTGTGCAGCTTGTTCATTACCCGTTTTTTCTGCGGTCTGATAAAACTAACTTTATTGAGCACATCGGTTTTCATAAACAACGAATCTCTATTATCGTCGTCCCACTGATGACGATAGAGTTAGCCACCTCCGGAATATTGGTATTTGAATTTCAGCAGTTTGCAGGATTGAATATTTTTGGATTGATCGTAGTGATACTCATCTGGCTTGTAACCTTTTTCGTACAGGTTCCCATTCATAATTCTCTATCAGATGGATATAACGAATCTCTTGTTCAAAAACTCATCAAAACAAATTGGATTCGAACTGTCCTGTGGTCAGCAAAATCGTTTTCAAGCTTGTACATATTATTTTTTCTGTTCTGATCCATAACTGTCCACAACATTTTAGAAAAAATATCTTTGATTCTGTTTGTGAAGTACTGCTTTTTTCACTTTTCGAAAATCATTCCCCTTGCTTTCCATTTCTTACCCGCCCATTCTGGCAGCGATACCTCGTACTTCGTTCCGACTCACTTGACTCGCCTCAACTCTGCTCGGGATGACATAATATCCTAAAGAGGCACGGCGACACCATTGAGTAGGAAACAGAAAATCTTTTCATAATCAACTTGACAAATGATGATAAGGTTTTCTCCACTTCGGCCTTGATGGGTGGAGGAATTGCATGGTTTGCAACACAGCACGGGAGAAATCGCTCTGTGCGCTCACCCTGTGAGCATTCGCAGAGTGTACCCGTGCGTGCAAACCATGCCCGGAAGCCATCACAGCCGGGAGGTTTTGCTTACTTTTGGCGGTTCAAAAGTAAGAGGAAAAAATGGCATGAGGCTTTTAAGTTATATAAAGACGTATTTTATCAATCTGTCATCGGTAGACCCTGACAGTGTTTTTGTATCTGGTTCGAAGAATCTCCAATCAATTGTAAAAAACTTCGTCAAAGATGATATGTTTAGTCTTTAAGATGTGTCCACACGATAGGATGCGTCGGGACGAAGCAATCTCCCTTTCATGGCTTTGATCAGGAGATTGCCGCATTCCGTGTTTGCGTATTCAGTCAGCGAAGTGAGGAGTCCTTTGCAAAATTGCTGACTCTCGGTTTGAATCCACCGTCGACCAGGAGTTGCATAAAAGCCAAGGGCTTATCGACATCTATGTGGAATCATAGGATTGTTAGCCCTGAACGAAGCTCTTACAATCTCGGGCTTACGCCCTTTCAGGCTGATCGAATGAAATGCGTTATTTCATAGGGTTTCACCCATGCTATTGATGACGCCCCTTCGGGGCTTATTATGTAGTCTTCTTTCAAACAAAGAGCATTTCCACTTGTTTAAAAAAGTATCCTTCTGATTTTATTTAACTTACAGTTCAAGAAGTAAAAATTTCGGGGTAACTTCTCATGATATAGTCCTTTACATTTTAGGATAAAGGATTATATTGGTACATGTAAAGACGGACCTACAGGCTACCACGATGGGCAAAGTTCATGTATTAGTTGCGGAAAGTTTCGATATCTACAAGCACGGATTGGAATCTATCCTGAACTCCTCCAATAAAGTTCAACTGGAAAATGTATGCAGATCCGGGAAAGAGCTCATCAAACATTTCAAAAAAAATCCTGCTGCCGTTTGTCTTGTCTCGTCCGGAATACCCGATATGAATATCCATGATTTGATGACGGAGCTGGAAAAAGCCGCAGAAGAACCGCCCGTTATTGTATTAACCCATTCCACTGAACTCACACATCTTAATCAATCATTAAAAGCCGGAGTGAAAGGGTATCTTACAAAAAATGCACCGGAAGAAGAGTTGATAGATGCAATTATTGAGGTTAATCAGGGAAGGCAGGCATTTGGAAAATCTGCTTCCCAAATGATGATTGGCAAGTATGCCGACAGCGCAAAAAAAACTGCCGGAAAAGGCAAAAAGCTGATTACGAAGCGAGAGAAAGAGATTGTTAAGTTAATTGTACAGGGATATACAAGTGCTGAGATCGCCAACTTGTTGTTTATCAGTCCGAGAACTGTTGAGACTCATCGCTCCAACCTGATGAACAAACTCAACTTAAAAAATACAGCTGCACTTGTTCGGTTTGCAATGGAAGAGAATATAGACTAAAGCCCTATCTACGTATTTATACGTAATTAAATTACGTTCAAATACTTATTGCAGAAGGCTCTTGATAAAAGTAAGTTAATTTTGCAAATGGGGTAATAGCCGTCTGTAGATGATATTTAGCAGCATTCTTTGATCGGAGTGCTGCTAATTTTTTTTGCCCGTCCAAATCGATTTTCAGAAGATACTACTCTTAAGTTACCCACTTCTTAATTTGTCTTGACCTGATTAAAGTAATTAAAAAAGCCACATCACAAACATGCAATGTGGCTTCATGTGTACCGTGGGAGGGACTTGAACCCTCGACCTCCGGGTTATGAATCCGACGCTCTTACCACCTGAGCTACCACGGTAGTTCACTTTAAAAAATCAGAGCCTGAAAGATACCATTTTTATAAGAATGGTGAAATGTTCTTTCGATATTTCTTTGCCAATCAACACAAACTTCTACCAAATGATCTTTATCTTGAGTTTATCTTAAGGTATTTTTAAAGAATCAATAAACAACGAATTAAAATTACAGATGGCGAAACGTATCACGAACAGAAAAGACGATTATTCACAATGGTATTTAGATGTAGTAAAAGAAGCGAAGCTGGCCGACCACTCCCCGGTCCGCGGCTCTATGGTGATACGTCCGAACGGTTTTGCCCTGTGGGAAAATATGAAGGGTGCGCTGGACCAGATGTTCAAAGATACCGGCCATGAAAATGCTTATTTCCCTCTGTTTATCCCAAAATCATTTCTTTCGAAAGAGGCCCAGCATGTTGAGGGTTTTGCTAAGGAGTGTGCGGTGGTTACTCACAGCCGGTTAAAAAGTGTAGATGGCGGCGTGGAGGTCGATCCTGAATCAAAACTGGAAGAGGAGTTGATTGTGCGGCCCACATCAGAAACGATTATCTGGGATTCGTACCGAAACTGGATTCAATCCTATCGTGATCTGCCGATTTTGATTAACCAATGGGCAAATGTGGTTCGCTGGGAGATGCGCACGCGGCTTTTCCTCCGAACGATGGAATTTTTATGGCAGGAAGGCCACACGGCACACGCAACTAAAGAAGAAGCCGTAGAAGAAACAGAAAGAATGCTGGAGGTTTACAAAACGTTTGCCCAGGATTATATGGCCATGCCTGTAAAAACGGGTGTTAAGACCGCCTCAGAAAGATTTGCAGGTGCGGTGGACACCTATTGTATAGAAGCCCTGATGCAGGATGGAAAAGCATTGCAGGCGGGAACATCTCACTTTTTAGGTCAAAATTTCGCGAAGGCATTTGATGTTAAATTCCAGGATACCGACGGCGAGCATAAATATGTTTGGGCCACAAGCTGGGGCGTTTCAACCCGACTGATCGGTGGTTTGATTATGACGCATTCGGATGACCAGGGGCTTGTACTCCCCCCTAAACTTGCACCTACGCAAGTCGTTGTTGTGCCTATTTACAGGAATGATGATCAACGCGCTGAAGTGCTCGATTATGCCGATCCGCTTATTAAGGAACTACGAGACAAAGGCGTATCTGTGAAACTGGATGATCGCGAAAATCAGCAACCCGGCTATAAATTTGCCGAGCACGAAGCGGCCGGAATTCCGCTGCGGGTTGCAGTGGGTCCCCGTGATGTGAAGAACGGAAATTTGGAACTGGCGAGACGAGATACGCTCGACAAAAATATTATCAGCAAGGAAGGAGCTGCAGAGCATATTGCTGATCTGTTGGAGACGATTCAAACGGATCTGTTTAATTCAGCGAAAGAACGAACCGAGAACGAAACCCGGCACGTTGATTCGTACGATCAATTCAAAGAGGAGATAGAAGATGGCGGTTTTATTTATGCTCACTGGGATGGCACTGAAGAAACCGAAGCAAAAATTAAAGATGAGACGAAAGCAACCATCCGATTGATCCCTCTCGATAACGATTCCGAACCGGGTAAATGTATGGTAACAGGTAAAGAATCATCACAAAAAGTACTTTTCGCACGTTCATATTAAAGAATGGCTGATAAACTTAACATACCGGTTGATTGCAAACTCTCCACGGCAGAACAGTCGCGAGAGATGGATTCAAAAACCATCAATGAATTTGGTATTGAGGGTTTTACGCTGATGGAGTTGGCGGCCTCTTCTGCTGCCGGTCATATCAGGAGCCTCCGGGGGGATGAGAAAAAGGGATTGTACATCTGCGGAAAAGGTAACAATGCCGGTGATGCCCTGGCAGCAGCACGATACCTGATCAATGATGCCCAACACAGCGCAATGTTCTTTTTTGTTTTGGGAGATGATGATCTCTCCCCGGATGCTGAAACCAACCTGTCGCTGCTAAAAAAATTGAAAGATTTCGGTGCCGATATTGAATGGATCGACAGCTTGGAAAAAATTGATGAACGCGACTTTGATTACATAGTTGATGGCATATTTGGCACAGGACTGAATAGCGACCTTCGCGGAGATCTTCCTGATATTGTTGAGAAAATGAACGCATTCTCAAAACCGATCTATTCGATGGATATTCCATCCGGTTTGCACGCAGATTCAGGCGAAATTATGGGGGGATGCGTAGAAGCCGACTATACATTCACTTTTGGAGCCAATAAAATTGGTTTACACTGGAAGAGTGCTCGAAATTATACCGGGAAAGTAGTTTTCTGTAACCTGCCATTCCCATCGAATTATAGAAAATGGGATGCCGCTCTTATCAATAAAAAACTAACAGATTCGCTGCCTGCAATTGAGAGAATGGCCCGGCACAAATATGATGGCGGGGTTGTTCACATCATGGCCGGTTCGGAAGGTTTGACCGGAGCTGCAATAATGGCTGCAAAAAGTTCCTGGAAGCAAGGAGCCGGTGCTGTTTTCCTGTATGCTCCTAAGGCACTTCTGCCAATCTACGAGAGTACACTTCCGAATATCATTAAAATAGGTTTGGGAGATCATTCCGATCACTATTTCAGAAAAGATCATGCCAATCAAATCAAAGAAAATATCAGCAATAAAGAAGGTGTATTGTTGGCGGGTCCGGGAATTGGCAGAAATTCTGAAACCGGTGATTGTTTGATTTCAGTATTAAAAGAGCAAAATAGACCTGTAATTTTAGATGCCGATGGACTCTCTTTTTGGGAAAAAATTGAGTCATCTGATATTACGCCTCGTCAAAAAAAGAGATGGCTGCTAACACCTCATATTGGGGAGGCAAAAAATTACCTTGGAGCAGATTTTAAAAATGATTTTCAGAGATTTACGTGGACAAAGGAATTTACGAAACAAGCACAAGTTTCACTTCTGCTTAAAGGCAACCCGTCAATTTTGTCATTTGAAAATTCTGCGAGCTATATAACCGGTTACGACACCTCCATGTTCTCAAGAGCAGGATTTGGGGATGTTCTTTCCGGAGCGTTGGCTGCAAATTTGTCTATCTGCGAAAACCCGGAACTTGCTGCTGTATCTGCACTTTACAACGGGTATAAAAATTCACAAGAACCTGGCAGCAACAAGCCGTTTGGTCCTGAACATTTACTATGATAGACAATGCTATTCTATACTGCCTTAAAAACAGGCAGTTCATAAAGGTTCTATTGATTTTAGTTACACTTGTGACTCTCTTTTTCACCATGCTTCCACCAGGCCAACTGGGAAATTCTAACCTTTACAGCTACGATAAGCTGGGACATTTTCTAATCTTTTTTGTGTGGACTCTGCTCTATGGGCTCTTTATGTTTTCAAGAAAACGAACTGAAATAAAGTTGATGTTGATCTTATTAGCCGGCTGTTTTTTTGGAATTTCAGTAGAAATATTTCAGGAAATTTTACCTTTTAACCGAACCATGAACAGCTACGACGCCCTGGCAGACATATGCGGAAGCGCAGTAGCTGTAGGAATTCTATTTTTGATAAAAAAAAGGTATCTGACCAACGAAATGGAGAAACAACTAAAAAAAATCTAAAAATAATATTAGAATGGATCTGACCGTTGGACAATTACACGAAAATGATTTATACTCTTTGGTGTCTCTCAGTAATAGAAAACTTCAATTAATGACAAATGACTGAACGAAAGAAACCAGATGCCGATTTAAGAAATTTTCACACGGTTTTTCTCGAACTTGGCCTTCTGATTACACTGGTAATATTTATCATCGCTGTGCGCATGGAAATAAATACCGGTGCAACGGAAGAAGTACAACTCGAGGAACAAGAAGTTGTGGAAATGGAAGAGGTAATTCGAACCGAACAGATGGAAACACCTCCTCCACCTCCACGCCCACCCGTACCGGTAGAAGTACCCAACGATGAAATTGTAGAAGATGTAGAAATAAATATCGGTGGCGATCTTGATTTAGGTGGTCAGCTTGATATGCCTCCACCACCCCCACCGGCTGAGGAAGAAGAAGAGGAAGATTTCTTTGTTGTTGTTGAAGAGATGCCAGAATTGATTGGCGGCCTTGGTGAACTTCAACAGAAAATTAAATACCCTGAGATGGCACGACGTGCCGGAATTGAGGGTCGTGTTTACATTCAGTTTATTGTAAACGAACAGGGTAATGTTGAAAATCCACGTGTAATTCGAGGAATAGGCGGCGGAGCTGATGAAGAAGCACTCAGAGTTGTAAAACAGGCGAAGTTTAAACCTGGTATGCAGCGTGGACGACCCGTTCGGGTTCAGTACAGTTTACCTATCTTCTTTAGATTACAGAATTAAATACTTTTAAATTCTAAGCATTAAGGTGTGATTGGAATCCAATCACACCTTTTTTTATTTCCCTCTATTCCACTTTATTCAGAACTTTTACAAGGTTCTCAAACTCCACTATTTTTTTTGCTTCTTCAATATTCGCCCATTTCACTTCTGTTATTCCTTCATTGGTTTCCGGCTCAAAATCATAATCAGGATTATCAAACTCCATTAGGTACCAGTGAGTGGTTTTTCCATAATTTTTTCCGTCTGCCTGATATCTGTGGAAGGTCTCGCACAGAAATTTTTCAGTGGTGAGATCTTCAGCTCCCACCTCCTCTTCAACTTCTCGTACGGCACACTCTTCGATTGTTTCGCCCTTTTCAAGTTTACCTTTTGGTATATCCCAAAACCCATTTCGTTTGATAAGGAGAACTTTTTTGGGAGATGATCCGGCTTTATAAAGTACACCACCTGCAGCCGTTACCGGTATAATCTCGCTATTTTTCATCTGAGGAATCGGTTTCTTCACCGCTGTCTTTCTCTCGTTCGTCGGCATAGTTTAGCCTGAGATTGGTAAGTGTTTGATTCAAATAATCTTTAAGCTCCTTTGGTAAATTACCTTCTGTAAATTTTTGAAGCATTACCAATGTATCAATAGCATATTTAGCTGATTTCAGATCTCTTTCAATTTTATCTGTAGCGGGATTTTTTACTTTACCCATTCCCATCATAGCAATCTGCTCGTGCTGTTGAATCAGCATCATAAAGAGAAGTTGTTGCTGTTGGTCGGGACTAAACTTTTCATTATTAGACGATTTATTTTCGGTCTCGCTCATGTCTGTTAAATATTTGTTTAAGTTTAGAATTCTATACGCTGAAAAGTAAAAGAGTTTGTATACTTAAGGCTCATTAAAAATAAGAAAAACGAACAGACTTAATGGCAATTATTCACCCATTTAAAGGCTGGCTTCCGAAACCCGAAAAGGCAGACGAAGTAGCCAGCGTTCCCTATGATGTAATAAGCACCGAAGAAGCCGCTGAAATGGCTGAGGGCAAACCTTTTAGTTTTTTGCATGTTATTCGGCCTGAAATTGACCTTCCGAAAGGCACTGCATTTAATGATGAAGCTGTTTACGAGAAAGGAGCAGAAAATCTAAAGAAACTTCTTCGATCCGACTTGTACGAACAGGATTCCAAATCTGCGATCTATATCTACCAGCTTGAAACAGAAAATCATACACAAACCGGTGTATTTACCTGTGCCTCCGTTGAAGATTACGACAATGAAGTAATTCTAAAACATGAACTCACCCGGCCCGATAAAGAAGACGACCGAACCCGGCATATCCTCACACAGGAAGCTCATGCCGAACCGGTGATGCTAACTTTCAGGGATACAGAAGATATTGCATTCCACATCCAAAAAGCGACGATGACTTCTGAACCTTTCATTGAACATACCGGAGATGACGGAGTTACCCACAAAATCTGGAAAGTATTTTCAACAGTCGATTTTGTTGAAGGATTCTCAAAGATTGAAAATCTATATATTGCCGATGGTCATCACCGGTGTAAAAGTGCCTCGCGAGTAGCAGAGATGCTTAGAAAAAAGAGAAAAACGTTTCCGGGTGAATCTGAATTTGAATATTTCCCGGTGGTTCTTTTCCCGATGGAGCAGATGAAAATTCTTCCCTACAACCGTGTTTTGAAAGATGTCTCCGATGAAACATTTGGAAAGCTTAAAGACAATTTTGGGACAGAGAAAACTTCAACCAAACAGCCCGAAGAGAAAGGCATTATAAATCTCTACTATAAAGGAGATTGGTGGAAGATGAATTTACCGGAGGCCAAAGATGATAATGTTGCTTCTTCTTTAGATGCCGCTATTCTGCAGGATCAGATTCTGAGTCCGTTTTTTGATATTGAAAATCCACGGACAGATAAAAAAATAAATTTTATTGGAGGAATCAGAGGCACGAAAGAACTGGAAAAAGTTGTTGATTCAGGAAAATACGATTTAGCAATCAGCATGTATCCCACAGGTATACAGGAATTGGTAGACGTTTCAGACCAGGGCGAGCTTATGCCTCCAAAATCAACCTGGTTTGAGCCTAAACTAAAATCAGGATTAATCATACATACATTTTAAATCAACCATGAATAGAGTACATAATTTTAGCGCCGGACCGGCAACACTTCCCGTTTCGGTTTTAGAGAAAGCACAATCTGAATTAACTAATTATAAAGGCAAAGGCGCCTCCATTATGGAGATGAGCCACCGGAGCCCGGAGTATAAAGAAGTAAACGATCAGGCTGTAGCCCGGTTAAAGGAACTGACGGGAGCAGATGATGACTGGGAAGTTCTCTTTTTACAGGGAGGAGCCAGTACACAGTTTTTAATGGCACCTTTTAATTTTTTGAGTGAAGGCCAGACTGCCGATTACATCGATACAGGCTCATGGTCTGCCAAAGCGATTAAAGAAGCCAAGCTTTTTGGAAACGTTCATGTTCCATTTTCAAGCAAAGATGTAAATTATACGCGGATTCCAACCAATGAGGAACTGAATTCATCTGATGATGCGGTATATACCCATATCACCAGCAACAATACCATTTTTGGAACTCAGTTCCAGGAAGAACCGGAAACAAACGGTTCTCTCTTGATTTGTGACGCTTCCTCCGATTTTCTTTCCCGGCCGATTAATCTCGACAAATATGCTCTGATCTATGCCGGTGCACAGAAAAACCTCGGCCCCGCCGGAGTAACTGTTGTGATGATTCGAAAATCGTTTATGAAGAATCAGAAGTCAGAAGCATTACCTACCATGATGAACTACCAGACTCACCTGGATAAGATTTTTAACACCCCCCCGGTGTTTGCTGTCTATATGGTGAATTACGTATTGGAATGGGTTCAGGAACAAGGTGGAGTATCGCACTTTGAAGAGATCAACACGAAAAAATCTGACCTTATATATAACGAGCTCGACAAAGATGAGTTCTATCACGGAACTGTGGAGAAAGATTCCCGATCAAAAATGAATGTGACATTCAGGATTAAAGATGAAAATCTTGAACAAACATTCGTGTCAGAAGCGGCTGAGAATGGCCTTGTTGCGCTGAAAGGACACAGAAGTGTTGGCGGAATACGTGCAAGTATCTACAACGCCTGTGAATACGACAGCGTAAAAACGCTTGTTGAGTTCATGCGCGATTTCAGAAAGAACAACGGGTAAGTAACGAAGAAACGGAATAGCGCAAGAAAAAGAGATAAAAGTGCAGAACCTGCGAGAGTCCGTCAGGTCCTCGCAGAGTTCGGTTACTAATGAAAGAATGAAATAGCGCGAGCGTCCCGCTCGTGCTTACATCTTCATTGCTGAAAACATGGTATTTCTTAAAAAGTTGAAAATGTGAGATCAACTTCAACTCAATTTGTGCTGATGTTTAATCTTACATCAGCAGGAGAAATACCATGTTTTTCTATTTACAAGAGGCCAAACACCGTCAAAATATGGTCAACGCTATTGGGCACAAAGAAGAGAAGGTATAAAATTCCCCAGATCGCTCCGGCAATGTGCGCTTCGTGATTGATCTTCATTGATCCTTTTTGTCCTTCATAAATACTGTATGCCAGGAAAGCGATTCCAAAAAGCCATGCGGGAATAGGAATGGGCAGTAAAAGGAGTATTAATTTCTCTGTAGGAAATACAAAAATATAGCTAAATAATACGGCCTCCACGGCTCCTGAAGCACCGATTGTAGCATAATTTGGGTTATCTCTGTGAAAAATAAATGATGGAATAGAGGATACTGCCAAACCACTTATATAAAGAGCTATGAAATGAAAAACGCCGAGAACCTGCTCCATCACAGATCCAAAAAAGTATAAAACGAACATATTTACCAGGAGGTGAGCCAGGCTGCCATGTAAAAAACCTGAACTGATCAGCTCATACCAGGTATTTTTTCTCACTGTTCGATATGGACGGAGCATCCCTTTTTCATACAGAGCTTCATTTCCATAAAGAGCAATCAAAGAGATAATGCAAGTAATGCCAATTATAATAATCGTAACAGAAAGTGCCATCAGGGGTTGTTAAAACAATTTGTTAATCTGATATGAGTTTATAAATCTATAAGTCCTATATTTTCGTAGCCGTGTAAAAGACAAAGATCCTTAAGATTCAGTGCCCAAAATATCATCTGTAACCGTAACATGTCAGTAAAACATTCTAAAATTATTTTCGCTGTTTCGTTAGGCGTTCTTTTACTGATCGTCTCATCTTGCGGAGTTGTGCGGCGAACCTCACCGCCCGAAACATCCCGAGAAGGTGCCATCATCGGCAGCGGAATTGCAAGCTGGTATGGCCCCAATTTTCATGGCAAACTCACGGCGAACGGCGAACGGTACAACATGAATGATTACACGGCTGCTCATAAAACTTTGCCGTTCAATACCATGGTTCGGGTTGATAATGTTGAAAATGGCAAATCGGTTGTTGTGAGGATCAATGATCGCGGTCCGTATGTAGACAATCGAATTATCGATCTCTCAAGAAAAGCGGCACAAGAAATCGACATGATTGGCTCTGGCACTACAAGTGTACGCCTGATGGTAGTTCGCGAAGGCGACCGCCCGATTGATCAGCAAAATATAAGTAACACGGAAACATTTACTATTCAACTTGCTGCTTTTAAGAGAGAATCTGAAGCTGATAATCTTTCTAATCAAATTTCCGGATCGCGAGTGGAACAAGTAACTATTCAGGGAAAAACAATCTATCGGGTTTATTATGGAACTTATACTAATCCCGCACAAGCAAGAGACGATCTGAATAAACTGAACCAAAAAGGTATTGAGGGGTTTGTGAAACAGATTGAGAATTAAAGATGAGTAAATCTACCCTTGAGGGGAGTCCCGGATTTATCTGGGGAGGGGTGTTCTGATTCAGAGGGGTGAGATGATAGCGCGAGCAGCCTGCCCCGAAATATCGCTCGTGATTGTAACCGGAGAAGGCACAAGCGAGACGCTTGCGCCATCCCATTTCAGGTTTTTTTTGCAGAAATCGACGAAACATACCCCTCGTCATCCTCTACACAGTCTGACTTTTCTCCTCTCCCCGATAAAAAGCATCGGGACAGGCAAGAGTGGATTTTCAAGAAGGCTTTGCAAAACCGTAGGTATGCGTCAATCTGAACTCGATTCAGATTCTCCATTCGTCTTTATAGCCAGTATCAGGAGATCCTGAATCAAGTTCAGGATGACGGTCAGAGTTTTGCAAAGCCTTCTTCAATCTTAATTCGAAAAAATCTCACCCCTGCGGATTGATTCCTCTTCCTTTTTGGTTAAGAAATGCGAGGAAAAGAAAAAATAGTTTATGAAAAAAGATATCATAGTTATTGGAACAGGATTTGGCGGACTTGGAGCTGCCTCAAGATTGCTCTCTCAAGGTCATAATGTAACTCTTTTTGAAAAGAGAGATAAACCCGGCGGACGTGCTTATGTCTACGAAATCGATGGATTTAAATTCGATGGTGGTCCTACCGTTATTACTGCCCCCTTCATGTTTGATGATATTTTTGAAGCAGCTGGTAAAAAACGAGAAGATTACATAGAGTTTGTGCCCTGCAATCCATTTTACCGCATTTTTGACCATGAAGGAAGGCAATTCGACTACAATAATGACCACGAATTCACACTTGAAGAGATTAGAAAAAGAAACCCAAAAGATGCCGATGGATATGAAAGGTTTATAAAAACCACAAAGGCTATTTTTGACAAAGGTTTCGTTGAACTGGCAGACAAACCATTCCTGAAGTTTACGGATATGCTGAAGGTAGCTCCGGATCTCATCAAACTTCAATCTTACAAGTCGGTTTATAGTTATGTCTCGCAATTTATTGAAGATGATTTTCTTCGCCGGTGTTTTTCATTTCATCCGCTGCTGGTTGGCGGGAATCCGTTTGATACCACCTCTATCTATGCGATGATCCACTACCTTGAACGCGAATGGGGAGTGCACTATGCAATGGGAGGAACCGGCGCGATTGTGGAAGCCTTGTGCAATCTGATTGAAGATCAGGGCGGGAAGATCCATCTGAATTCCGAGATTGAAGAAATCTTAGTAAAAAATGGAAAAGCATCTGGAGTTCGGTTAAAAAACGGAGATATCCAGATGGCGGATGTTGTCGTTTCCAATGCAGACGTTGCTTTCACCTATAAGAATCTCATCAACCCAAAACATCGAAAAAAATATACCGACCGAAAAATTGAGCGGACGAAGTACAGCATGTCGCTTTTTGTGATCTATTTCGGGACCAAAAAACGATATCTCGATTCAGGTCTGGCTCATCACAACATCATTTTGGGTGAGCGATACAAAGGACTGCTAAAAGACATCTTTCATAAAAAAGAGCTGGCTGATGATTTTTCGCTCTACCTGCACATGCCCACAATAACCGATCCATCGATGGCACCGGAAGGCCATGAGGCGTTTTATGTGCTCTCTCCTGTCCCCCATCTCGACAGTGGTACCGATTGGAACGAAATGACACCAAAATACCGCGATGCCATTATACATTTCCTGGAAGAAAACTACCTGCCGGATCTTCAAGAGAATATCGTCGCGGAACATACCATCGATCCGCTTCACTTTCAAAATACCCTCAACAGTTACAAAGGTTCGGCATTTTCGGTTGAGCCGATTCTTACGCAATCGGCATGGTTTCGGCCCCATAACAGATCTGAAGATGTGGATAATCTCTATTTTGTGGGAGCGGGAACTCATCCCGGAGCAGGTCTGCCCGGTGTTTTATCTTCATCCAAAATTGCAGAAAATTTAATTGGTGAAGCCTGATGTTCGTCTTACAATAAGATTTGATGACGGATTAACGCTTTAAGTGATTATCAATCATTTTCCTGTACAGTTGTTCAATAGTATCTTCTCCCGGTTGAGCCGTCTGAATGGAAATAATATGATCCTGGTCTATTTCCAATGGTTTTTCATAACCAGCGGTTAGTGTATCAAAATCTTCAAGCCGCGCATCTGAAATTATCTCTTCTTTATTCTCCCTGGCCTTTAGTCGTTCAATTATGGTACTATCATCTGCGCAAACTTCTATAAAAAGATAGGAGATCTCTTCTCTCATTAATCGATCAACAAATATTTTCCTGTATTTTTTCCTGCTGAATGTAGCATCCAGTATTACTGAATTTCCATTTTTAACAGATTCAATCGCATTTGAAATCAATATGTTATAGGTTTTCTCTGACATATCCGCAGAGTAGAGAGATCGTCTTTTTTGAGAAGGAGTTCGCTTATCAATCTCTAAGCCTGCCTGTGATTTCCGAACTCTGTCTGACGAGTAGCACTCAATATTTATTTGCTCTGATAATCTCTTGGCCAGTGTGCTCTTGCCCGTAGCTATCCTCCCCATAAAAACAACAACAACCGGTTGCGATCCTACCAGGGTGTAGTTCAGCGATAGATTAAAATAACGGTCGGCCCGCTCTGATAGCTGCTTCCGGTTTTCCTTTGGCACTTCCTCTTCCACGCTTTGCAGGCTTTTCACTTTTCCCTTCACGTAAGCACGATAACATTTGTAGAAATCAATAATCTTCAACAGCTCTTCATCTTCCAGTTTTTCAGACATCAGCTGAACAAAGTACCGTTCCTGACGGCTGCAGTTGTTGAAATCCAGGTCCATCGCCAGGAAGGCAAGGTCGGCAGCAAGATCTCCGTAGCGAAACCGTTCATTAAATTCAATACAGTCGTATATCTGAACTTTTTGGGGTGTAATATGGATGTGTTCCAGGTGCAGATCTCCATGGCCGTCTACAATTAAACCGTTTTCCATACGCCGTCTGAACAGTTCTTCATTCTGATGATAATAGTGATCTGTAAAATACCGGATGGCGTCATAACTATTCCGGGAGATTGTTTGGCCGATGAATTTCTCTGTTTGTTCGAAATTTTCATCTGTATTTTGTTGAATGGTTTCAATCTTGCCCCATTTCAACAGATCCTGCTTATTATTCTGTTCCTGATAAAACGCTGTTAAAATATCGGCAACACGATTCAGATGTTCATTTTCCAGGTTACCTTCTTTAACAATTTGATCCAGAAAATACTCTTCGGGTAGTTTCCGCATTTTTACAGCATACTCTATAATTGCATCTGAATCCGGATTATCCGGCTCAAAATGATACTTTCCGTTATCCCTTGCAATTCCAATCACGCCCAAATAAATATCATCGCTGAGACGCCGGTTAAGTTCAATTTCACGTTGGCAGTATTTTCTTCTCTTCTGAAGCGTACTGTAGTCCAGGAAACCAAAATCCACTGGCTTTTTGATTTTGTACACAAATGAGCCCGCGAGAAACAGATGCGAAATATGAGTCTGGATGTGCTCGATCTCATCCACCTGGTGCGGATAGGATTCCTTTTGGTTCAAAAAATGCTTTAGTTCTGAAAATAAATACTGTTTCGTTGTTTTACTCATATCTTCGAAACTGTTATTTAAATAATCTCTTCTACAAGGTAACCAGCTCATCTATAAAAAGTGATGCCGGGTTTATAAAAAATACGGGTGACGAACATTTTTTAAATCGGTTTTATTTTATAAAAAGTATTCATGTCCAGAATCAGCTCACCACAAATCGTCCCGAAGTAGGCTTCCCTGAGTTCTTACGTCAGTCAAAAATAAATCGGGAAATTTGATTGGAAAAGCTTATGATTTTCACGCAATTTGTATCACCTTTCGATTGAATGATACATTCCTGGAGAGGGAATAGACTTTAGGCAATTATATTTTTTTAAATCTGCAAATTGATGAGCACTGAAGATAAATCAGAAAATAAGCCGGATTCGGATTATTCACTCATACCTTTTTTTGAATTGTCATCTGACTTGCTTTGCATTGCTGGATTTGATGGTTATTTCAAAAAAGTAAACCCAGCCCTCTGTAATATTTTGGAGTACTCAAAGGAGGAGCTGCTTTCACAGCCAATAAATTCATTTATTCACCCGGAGGATCAGGAACTAACGGAAAAATATCGTGAGAAAATTCGGAGTGGGAAACCACTTCTGTATTATGAAAACAGATATCTTACCAAAACAGGAAAAACAATCTGGCTGTCATGGACTTCCATCCCCATTGATGACAAAGAGTTAGTTTATGCTATTGCCAAAGATATAACTCACCTCAAAAAGCACGAGAATGAACGAAATCAGTTGCTTACGGAATTGACAGCCTCCAATAAACGATTAAAACAACTGACATATACAACATCACATGATTTGCGATCTCCTGTCAGTAATCTTTTAGCTGTTTTTAATTTGATTGATACATCAACCATCAAGGATGAAGAGACACTGGAGTTTCTCGGACTTCTTAAAAGAGCCTCAGAAAATTTGAAAGAGACATTAGATAATTATGTAGATCACCTCAATCGAGAGGATGCTTTAAAATTAGAAACCAGCGAGTTGGATGTAAGACAGGTTTTAAACACTGTTAAAAAATCGATCAGTTCTTTCATCCGGGATTCAGATACCACATTTAACATTCAATTAGATGATTTTGATACACTTAATTTCAATCGGTCATACCTTGAGAGCATATTTTTAAACCTGATTACAAATTCAGTTAAATACGCTCATCCAGATCGTAATCCTGTCATTTCAATAACTACTGAAATAAATAATGGCGATAAGCAGCTTATTTTTTCAGATAATGGCAGAGGTTTCGACAGCGAGAAATTGAAAGGGAAAGTTTTTGGGCTACATCAAAAATTCCATGATCATCCTGACAGTAAAGGTATTGGGCTTTACCTTGTTTACAATCACATCACAAATTTGGGAGGAAAAATTTCAGTGGAAAGTAAAATTAATGAGGGAACTACATTTACGCTTACCTTTAATGATTGACATACCCCAAAATTTGAAATCTTATGGAAGACAAGAACTTCAAAGTTTCACTCAAAGACTCGTAAAAAAACTTCATGAATCCGGCAATGAATTTATCGAGTTGTTTAAACATGGAACTCTTTCCGTTGAAATCCACAAGCCCGTTAAAGTTGCCAAGCAAACTCCACATACCCGGGATAAAATGTATATAATTTCCAGCGGGTCCTGAGAATTTGTATTGTCTGATACTCGAACAGATTCCTCACCCGGAGATCTGCTTTTAGTACCTGCCAGTGAAGAATATCGGTTTGAAAATTTTTCCGATAATTTTGTGACTTGAGTTTTCTTTTATGGGCCTGAGGGCGTAAAAAACCAGCCGTTAATTACATTGGACTTAGAATTAGCATATTCAACATTCTTCAATTTTTTCGATCTCCTCATTTTCTTGTCTATAAAAAGATTCCTTAAAAAATAAGGATTCATATTTATGAAACCGCTTACACATCAAACTTAATTAATAAATATTGTCTTAATCATTAATTTTTTAACTAATAACTAACTTATATCTAATAACTTTATGAAATAATCAATTTTAACTTTGTATTGTTTGGTAAAATATTATAGATTTTCAGGCGTCTACCTTAAAGTCTATCAAATCAACAAATATGAAAATAAAAAACTGGGGAAAATTCCCTCTACTGCTACTAACCTTTCTCTTAATCTCAACTCCAGCACTTGCGCAAGACGGGGCAACTATTGATACAGGTACTACTGCCTGGATGCTCGTCTCAACAGCACTCGTACTATTGATGATTCCCGGCCTCGCTATGTTTTATGGCGGACTGGTTCGCACAAAAAACGTTCTCGGTACGATGATGCACAGCTTTGCCGCGATGGGGATCATGACTGTATTATGGGTGGCCGTTGGATACGCGATGGCTTTTGGCCCCAACGTCTTTGGCGGATGGTTTGGCTGGAATCCCAGCTATGTGTTTTTAACCGGAATTGATGATGCAATAATGGATGCCGGAGTTCCCGAATATGTGTTCAGCATGTTCCAGGGCAAATTTGCGATTATAACTCCCGCGCTGATTGCCGGTGCTTTTGCCGAGCGTGTGAAGTTCAAATCCTATTGCTTGTTTATTGCTCTCTGGGGACTCCTTGTTTACAATCCGCTCTGCCACTGGGTATGGGCTGAAGACGGATTCCTTTTCAACCTCGGCGCCAACGGCGCAATTGATTTTGCCGGCGGAACTGTCGTTCATATCTCAGCCGGTGTCAGCGGCTTGGTTGCAGCCATCTATCTTGGTGCAAGACGCGGATTTCCGGTCACAAACATGCCGCCCAGCAATTTAGTAATGACTATGATTGGCGGCGGACTTCTCTGGGTTGGCTGGTTTGGATTCAACGCGGGCAGTTCTGTTGCCAGTGGTTTGAGCACGGCCCAGGCATTGACTGCGACACAAGTTGCCGCTGCATCCGGAGCGATTACATGGATGGTTATTGAAACGTGGCACCAGGGCAAAGCTACGGCTTTGGGCATCATGTCAGGGATTTTAGCCGGTTTGGTTGCTGTAACTCCCGCAGCCGGTGTGGTTCAACCGTTCGGAGCCTTTATGCTTGGAATCTTTGCATCTGTTTTCTGCTACATCGCCATTATTGCGAAAAACAAATTGGGATATGATGACAGCCTTGATG
Organism: Balneolaceae bacterium; assembly: GCA_034521495.1. Classification (NCBI taxonomy): domain Bacteria; kingdom Pseudomonadati; phylum Balneolota; class Balneolia; order Balneolales; family Balneolaceae; species Balneolaceae bacterium. Next base: position 529,262 of record JAXHMK010000009.1, on the reverse strand, counting down.
CTTTTGGAATTCACGGAGTTGGCGGAATTGTTGGGGCGATTCTCCTCACATTCTTCATCCGGGATAGCTGGATGGCCGAAGCCGCTGAACTTGCCGGCGGAAGCTGGACCGTCTGGCAGCAATTGGGCGTTCAGGTTGCAGCTGTTTTGATTGCGATTGCATATGCAGCCATACTCACGCTGATCCTGTTGTTCGTTGTGAATAAACTTGTAGGCTTCCGGTCTGATCCAAAAGAGGAGATGCAAGGCCTTGACAGTGCCTACCACAGCGAGCACGGATACGGAATGCTCAATCCTAATTAATTTGAGATGGTAAGAACAACGATGTTGAATTTCCAAAACCCATTAAAAGTCATTCCGGGCTTGACCCGGAATCTCCGTCCGTTATTAACGATTGGAGATTCCGGCTCTGTGGCCGGAATGACTATATCATCGTTTCTTCCCCATCTAAGTCTACCATTCAAATAACACTTTAAATTACCTACACATGAAACTTGTCATAGCCATTATTCGGGAAACACAACTGGATGAAGTACGGGAAGCACTCATTGAAGCCGACATCCGGCGAATCACCGTCAGCCGTGTCTCTGGTCACGGTAAAGCGGAGGACGTAGAAATCTACCGGGGAAAGAAAGTAGTTCCTGGATTGATTCCAAGAGTTCGACTGGAAATCGCCGTCAACGATGAATTTGTAGATATTACTGTTGATACAATCGTCAAAACAGTTAAATCACGATACAAAGATAAAGAGCCCGGTAAAACCACGGGAGACGGTAAGATCTTTATCACTCCGCTTGAAGATTGCATTCGGATTAGTACCGGAGAACGAGGGTCGGAGGCGATTTAGAACTTATTCTTTGTCTTCATCGAAAAAGCTTTTGATCATACTTAAAGTAGCCCGATTGCGTTTTTAAAGTGGATAAGGTACTTTAAAATCATGAGTAATTTAATTTCCAAAATAACTGTTGATCCAACGATCTGCAACGGTAAGCCAACTATCCGGGGTAAAAGGATAACTGTACAAACCATTCTGGAATTTTTAGCTGCCGGAGATTCGCAAAAAGACTTGCTAAAGGCTTATCCCTCTTTAGAACCGGATGATATCAAAGCTGCCCTGGAATTCGCCTCAAAAATCATGGACAGCACGTTTACGGTTAAACCCGTGGCGTGATGTCCCGTTTTTTAGTTGATGTTAATCTTCCCTACTATTTTTCACTCTGGAATCATGATGATTATATTCACCAAGCGGATATTAATGATACATGGACTGATAAACAGATTTGGGAATATGCAAGAGAGGAAAACCTGGTTATCATCACAAAAGACACAGATTTTTATAATTCCATATTAGTTTCCGAGCCACCCCCTAAAGTTATTCATTTGAAAATAGGCAATATGCGTTTAAAAGAGATGCATAGCTTCCTAAATCGTATTTGGCCGGAAGTTTTAAACCTGATCGAAACCAACAAATTGGTATCTGTATACACCGACCGTCTTGAGGGAATATAAACTTTGCTGAACGTGGTTTTGAGCTAATTTAAAATATAACAATAGACCGGCGTCTCGCATAATTTCACAGATGAATCGCTGATTGTCACTGTGTATTTCTACGACACTCTACTCTAAACACTGAGCAATCAGCAAAAAAAATATTTGGTTGTTACTTTTAGCATAGCTTCTTATCGTTTTCTCATGAAACTCTACAAAACCACTAAAATGCTTACTGCCATTGGCTTAATTTTCTTACTGATAAACTGCCAATCAGAAAACTCTACGACTCAACAAACTTCCCAATCCCAAACCCAGGAACAAGCCATCACCGAATGGGAATCTCAAAAATACTCCATGTTCATTCACTTTGGAGTGTATTCAGAACTGGGCGGAGTTTGGAATGATGAACGCGTAGAAGTTGGATACAGCGAACAGATTCGTGCTCATGGCGATATTCCGAGAGAGGATTTTCGGGAAGTGGCCAGCACGTTTAATCCCGTAAACTGGAACCCGGATTCAGTTGCTGTTTTAGCCAAAAATGCCGGGATGAATTCTATCGTGATTACAGCCAAACATCACGACGGATTTGCTTTGTTCGATACCGAATATTCTGATTTTGATATCATCGATGCCTCGCCTTATGACCGTGATATCATCGGCGAACTTGCAGAAGCCACCCGCGAACAGGGACTCGATTTTGGCGTCTACTTCTCCCTCATCGACTGGGATTATGAACACGCTCTGCCGATCTCTTCTCACAACAGCGACTCCATTCCACCGCAACATCATCAGTTTAACCTGAACCAGGTAGAGGAACTGATGACCGAGTACGGTCCCATCTCAGAAATTTGGTTTGATATGGGAAAACCGACACTCGAACAAAGCCGGGAACTGAAAGAGATGGTGAAAAAACATCAGCCCAACACACTTGTCAGCGGACGACTCTGGAACGACCAGGGCGATTTTGTAGTGATGGGCGATAACGTCTCTCCCGATTTCAGAATGGGAACACTCTGGCAAACTCCGGCTTCCATGTTTGATGAAACCTGGGGATACAGATCGTGGCAAGAGCGTGGTAATCCGAAAGAAAAAGCTGCAGAAAAGTTAAAAGAGTTAATCAAGGTCGTCAGTAATGGCGGAAACTACCTGCTGAATATTGGTCCACGAGGCGATGGCAGCGTTGTGGAATTTGAGAAAGAAGTGCTGCTGACCATCGGCGATTGGCTTGATAAAAACGGCGAAGCAATCTACGGTACAACCACCTCTCCCCTTTTTGAACAAAGCTGGGGAACAGTCACAGCTAAACCCGGAAGACAGTTTTTATTTATAACAGATCCGCCCGAGAGTGATCAAATAACGATTGAGGGACTCCGGTCGGAACCCACACAAACTTATCTTCTTTCTGATCCATCTCAATCATTGACCGCAATTCAAACCGGAGAAGAGTACATCATTGATATCAGCGGGCTGCCCGAAACGGATATGGTGAACGTAGTTGTGATTGAATATGACGGGGAGTTGGAGTATGTGCCCTCGAATACAATTGCTCTGTCTGATGACAATTCATACCGGTTGACCTCGAAAAATGCTATCGATTATCACAGCCTGAGCGGGGAGGATTATTACACAACGGAGCCGACCGTTGTTGAAAAAGAGTGGTTCATTTTAAACCCTGAGAAAGAGGAATTTTCTGTTCTACTTCATTACCCATCAGACCAAATCGGAAAGGTTTTACAAACCATAATTAACGGAAATTCCATTGAAATCACTCTGGATGATCAAACCGAAACGGACTCAAACGGAAACTTTGTAAAAGAGTTTGGAACCGTTGAACTATTACAGAATGATCTCAACAAAATAGAATTAAGATTGGCTGGCCAATCAAACCCTCACATAAATTTAGATGTTGAGGGCTTGGTCATCAAGCTACAATAAAATCCTCCGCGTACCTTTGCGTTCTCTGCGGTTTCAAAAATATAACCGCAAAGGACGCTGGGTAACGCAGAGAAATGTCGAACTTGCCAATCGTCATGACTACAGTTATTATAGATTTTATCATTCTAAAAAATCCATACACCGAAAGTATTTCCTATGAATAAAGCAGTTTTATCTCTCTTCGTTTCTCTTCTTTTTCTCACAACGATCTCTTGCGGCTCATCTGAAGAAAATGCAGACCTTCCCAGAATAGCTATCGCCGGAATTGCGATTGAATCGAGTACGTTTTCGCCAGCTGTAACGCATGAAGAAGCTTTTAAAGCACGATATGGCGACGAAGTTTTTTCCTACTACCCGTTTATGGATGAAGGCGATGACCTCCGCGAGCGCGCTCAGTGGTTCCCAACACTTCGCGGACATTCCATTCCCGGTGGAATTGTGACCCGTGAAGCGTATGAATCACTGGTTACAGAAACGCTGGATCGCCTCCGTGAAAACCTGCCGTACGACGGACTCTTTTTTGATATCCACGGCGCGATGAGCGTGCAGGGAATTGATGATCCTGAAGGAGATTTCATCAAACGGGTTCGTGAGGTTGTGGGAACGGAAACACTTATTTCAACCTCGATGGATCTGCACGGAAATGTATCCCGGAGATTAGCCGGTCATTCTGATCTGATTACCTGTTACCGGATGGCTCCTCACGAAGATGCCCTTGAATCCAAAGAACGAGCTGTAAGAAATCTGCTCACCCGGCTCGAAAACGGCAAAGGTAAGCCAGAATACAAGGCATGGGTTCCTGTTCCCATTTTACTGCCCGGTGAAAAAACAAGTACGAGAGTAGAACCCGCGAAAAGCCTGTATGCAAAAGTGGATCCGGTAACAGAAAAAGAAGGAGTGATTGACGCCGCCATTTGGGTGGGCTATCCATGGGCGGATGAACCAAGAAATCATGCCGTTGTGATGGTTACGGGAGATAACAGAGAAGCCGTAACCAGCTCCGCCGAAATGCTGGCACAAAGTTTCTGGGATGTACGAAATGAGTTTGAGTTTATCGCTCCAACCGCCTCACTCGAAGAAAGTTTGGATATGGCGATTGAAAGCGATGTTCAACCGTTTATCATCAGTGATATGGGTGATAATCCCACGGCTGGCGGCGCAGGGGATGTAACCTGGACCATCAGACAAATCCTGGAACGACCTGAGTTTCAGACAGAGGATGGTCCGTCATTGATATACGCTTCTATTCCCGGTCCTGATTTTATTGAAGCCGCTGTTGAAGCCGGAGTCGGTGGTACGGTTAGTGAATATGCAGGTGCCCGGGTTGACGATCGTTACTCCCCTCCTATTTTGCTTGAAGGAGAGATCACTGCAATTGAACACGGCGATGAAGACGCCGAAACGGAAGTGGTCGTGAAAATTGGAAGTGTGAATGTGATTGTCACCAAAAAACGAAAACCGTATCACCAGGAAAGTGATTTTACGAATTTGGGATTGAATCCGCGCGAAACGGATATTGTGGTCGTGAAAATCGGATACCTGGTTCCGGAACTGTATGAGATGAGAGAGGACTGGATTATGGCATTGACTCCGGGTGGTGTTGATCAGGATCTGCACCGGCTGGAGTATGAACGAATCCAACGACCTATGTTTCCCTTTGATGAAGATATGGAAGACCCGGATCTCTCCGCGAGATTAATTCCGGCATCGGATGAAATTGAATAAGCAATAGAAAAAGGGGCACGAGCGAGACGCTCGCGCCATCCAGGAAAAAAGTTGTCCAACATGGTAGAGAGGGAATTCAATCTTAAAAACCTTTGATAGCGCAAGCGTCTCGCTTGTGCTCTCTTATTTTAATTTCCACGCGAGGGACGCTCAGACCATTTAAAATTCATACTGAAAATGACGTCATTTAAAAGCCAAAAAGTTGCTGATGTATTCAATACCTACCCGGATCATGTTCGCCCAAAAATGATGCATCTGCGTCAATTGATTCTGGATACAGCAGACGAATCAGAAATTGTGAACAATCTGGAAGAAACTCTCAGTTGGAGTGAGCCAAGCTATACAACAAAAACCGGAAGTACAGTTCGCATTGATTGGAAGAAAAAGCAGCCGGATCAATATGCCATGTATTTCACCTGTACAACAAGCCTGGTCGATACATTCAGGAAACTGTATAGTAGCAAACTCAAATTTGAAGGAAACCGGGCGATTGTTTTTGATTTGTCGGACGACATTCCAGAGCTGGAATTAAAGCATTGTATTTCACTGGCCTTAACGTATCACAAAATTAAACATCTGCCGATGTTGGGTGTTTAAATGTTTAAAAATTTGCAAGTTGAAGAAGGAAAGTGTCAAACACAAAGGGGGATAACACCCCTCGCGACTAAAGTCGCACTCCCCTCAAGGGGAGATTTGTACCTTCCCTTGCCACTCCTGAACATAGGAAGTTGATTCTTTTTTACTTATCCTAAAATAAATTAATCGTTCACATTCAAATGCCTTCACAAGCAGACTATAAAATCCCGGTTCAAACACGCATCGGACACGTTCACCTGAAAGTCTCGGACATCCAGCGCTCACTCGATTTTTACTGCGGACTTCTTGGGTTTGAACTGATGACCATGTACGGAACGGACGCGGCTTTCATTTCAGCGGGCGGATACCATCATCATATCGGGTTGAATACATGGCACAGCAAAAACGGTCCGCCTGCTCCTCGAAATTCTGCCGGACTCTTTCATACCGCCATTTTATATCCAACCCGAAAAGATTTAGCAGCTATTTTCCAACGGTTACGTGAAGAAGAATATCCACTGACGGGTGCTTCCGACCATGGTGTTTCCGAAGCTCTTTATCTGAATGATCCAGATCAAAACGGCGTGGAATTGTATTGGGATCGCCCTAAAGATCAGTGGCCTCAAAAAGAGGATGGTTCGCTGCAGATGTACACCCGTCCGCTGGATTTGAAAGATTTGCTGAGTGAATTGGATTGAGACTCGTTTTTAGATCCGCGAAGTTTTTGAAAACTTCGCGGATCTTTTTTGTAAATCATCTATTCTTCCTCATATTTTTATCAGCTTACTAATTAATCCAACTGTTTTGAAATATATTTCTCTTTTCTTTTTGGTCGGATTTTTCGCCATTTCATGTAACCAAAACGATTCAAATAAAGCCAAACCTCTCGCCTACCTCGAACTGGAAAATTCCTCTTTAATTGTTGAAGAAGTAGCCGACAGCCTCGGTGTACCCTGGGATGTGGATGCGTCCATCGCCGGAAAACTTTGGTTTACGGAACAGAGTGGTTCTGTCTATCGCTTGAACCTCGAGACACTTGAACAAGCCGAAGTTCTTCAAATTCCCGATCTGCTCTACAAAAAATCATATGGTTTACTCGGTATGGCCGTTCATCCTGATGAATCATCCGTTTTCCTGCACTACACGTTTCAATCCAATGAAGATGATCTTCAACAGGAAGTTCAATCCCGAATTGTTCGATATTCTTTTGAGGGTGATACACTCATCAACCCTGAAATTTTACTGGATAGTATTCCCGGTAACACCTACCACAACGGTTCCAGATTGATTATTTCTCCTGATAAGAAACTCTTTTTCTCGATGGGAGATGCGGGACGGCCGGATCAAACACAAAGTGATTCAATCCTGGTCGGAAAAATCCTTCGTTTGAATCTGGATGGATCGATTCCCGACGATAATCCCATTCCCGGCAGCCCGATCTGGTCGCGGGGTCATCGAAATCCACAGGGATTGGCTTTCTCTGATGACGGACTGTTCTACAGTACTGAACACGGTCCCAACAACGATGACGAAATCAACCTGATAAAGAAAAACGGAAATTACGGCTGGCCGGATGTTCACGGTTTTTGTGATGAGGACTTTGAACAAAACTATTGTGCCGAATATCAAATAGAAGAACCACTTAATCGCATGGACTCCCACGATTGCGATTTCAGGGTTGGCTTATTTTAATGACTCATCCATTCCCGAGTGGGAACAAAGTTTAATTGCTGCAAACATGAAAGGCAGGGCACTACGTTTTTTGAATTTGAGTGATGACGGGCAGGAGATTACAGAAGAACATATCTATTTTCAGAAAGAGTTTGGGCGGATTCGAGATGTTTCTACAGCTCCCGACGGCAGCATCTATTTTAGCACCAGCAATACCGACTGGCATCCCAGATTTCAACCCTGGATGTACGATCAACTACCAGAGGGTGGCGATCGAATTATTCGAATCAGAGCTCTTCAGGATGGCGTAGAGATCGCCCCATCACTCCCCGTTCTGGAAGAAAACACCGAACCAATCGATCTATTGAGTGAAAACTGGAATCACCCGGTGGATGAGCAGGAATTTGCAACGGGACAAACGTTGTATGTCAGGCATTGCCAGGTTTGTCATGGACCGGAAGGCCAGGGCTCTGCAGATATGTATCCTCCGCTTGCCAACACTGAATGGGTTACCGGTGATAAAGGACGTTTGATACGAACACTGCTTCTTGGACTTTCTGAACCTATTGAAGTAAACGGTGAAATCTATAACCAGGAGATGCCGGCTTTTCAGCAATTAACAGATCAGGAAGTAGCGGATATTCTTACCTATATCAGAAATAGTTTTGGGAACTCCGCTGGTGCTGTTATTCCGGGTGAAGTATTTGAAGAACGGAAAAGTTTGAGCCGATGAATTAACATTTGGAATTTGGATCTTATCAACTTGCAAAATTAAACTATTTTGTCAATTATGTTTGAATATCCATTCCGTCAAAACACGAAACCTTAACCGATCTGCTCAGTTATGAAGCATTATCTGATAATTTGTACCTGCCTGTTGTTTTTTGCTAATTGTTCACAACAAAATGATACAGAAACTGCTCAACAAAACGCTCCAACGGAAAATGAGCAGAACGACCTGATTCCAATTATACTTGATACGGATGCCAATAATGAACTGGATGATCAGCATGCGATGGCTTATCTGTTTTTTAACGAAGATCTGTTTAACACGATTGGTGTTACAGTGAATGCAACCTATAGCGGAGGTGCTATTGACCAACAGGTGGCAGAAGCTGAACGCGTGATGAAGTTGACTGATGTGATGGGGCAAATTCCACTGCTACCCGGAGCTAATGAAGATTTTGAAGATATTCGGCCAACGCTGGATCAACCTGAGTATGACGGACATGCCGCTGTGGAGTTTATTATTGAAGAAGCTCGAAAACCGAGAGGTCAAAAGCTTGTTTTGTTACCGGTTGGTAAGCTGACTAACATTGCACTTGCCCTGGAAAAAGCGCCGGACATCAAAGAAAATGTTCGGATTGTTTGGTTGGGTTCGAATTATCCTGAGCCCGGTGAATACAACCAGGAAAACGATATTCCGGCACTCAATTACATTCTGAACCAAGAAGTCCCTTTTGAAATTGTAATGGTTCGATATGGAGAACCGAGCGGATCTGACGCGGTCCGTGCAACTCCTGCCGAAATTGAAAAAAACATGCCTGGTGCCGGTCCTGAGGTGGACCCTGTAACTGGTCGCCACGGTGGTGAATTCACTAACTTTGGTGATTACTCGGTAAACCTATTTTCAGAAATTGACCTGCACGGAGATCCGCCATCGCGGGCACTGTTTGATATGGTTGCTGTGGCTATTTTAAAGAATCCGAATTGGGGAGAAGCAACAGAGATTCCTGCACCAATCGTAGATGGAGAAGATTGGCAGGAACGGCCCAACAATGACCGATCCATCACCATCTGGGAAAACTTTGATAAGGAAGCGATTCTCGAAGATTTTTATTCTACGATGAGGAGTGAATGAAAAAATCTCCCTTTGAAGTGAGACAGAGTTTTTCAACAAGTTCTTGAAAAACTCAGAGGGATGTTGGCGCGATGTGAGAGAACATCCCCCTCGATTCGCCCTTCGAATGGGATTCTTAACAACTAACAAAAACTACCAACATGATTGGCTTAGAATCCTACCCACTCGCTGTTTTTCTCTTGGTAATTACAATGTTAAGCTGGGGTTCCTGGGCGAATACCCAAAAACTCGTCAGTGGTGATAAATGGCCATTTCAACTCTTCTACTGGGATTATTCGCTGGGAATTATTCTTATGGCTCTGCTCTTTGGCCTCACCATTGGAAGTCTGGGAACCGTTGGGCGAGGTTTTACCGAAGATCTTCTTCAAGCCTCAGCCTACGCAATTCTCTTTGCAATGCTTGGCGGAGTGGTATTTAACCTGGCAAATATTTTAATCGTAGCCGCTATTGATATTGCCGGTATGGCTATTGCTTTTCCAATCGGAATTGGCATTGCCCTGGTTGAGGGTACAATCATCAACTATATTGCTGACCCTACCGGAAACGCTGTTTTGATTTTTTCCGGCGTTACACTTGTAACCATCGCCATTATCATTGATGCCGTTGCATACCGCCGCCTTCCGCAACAAGATTCGAGCACATCCACGAAAGGAATTGTGGTATCAATTGTGGGTGGTTTATTGATGGGACTCTTTTTCTACCTCGTACAGGTTGCCATTGCCGTTGATTTCAGCAATCCGGAGGTCGGTAAAATGGAACCCTTCGCCGCTGTGTTTGTCTTCTCCATTGGTCTTTTTCTCTCCAATTTTATCTGGAACAGCTGGGCGATGGCCAAACCGTTTTCCGGTGATAAGGTGAAATATTCTCAATACTTCTCGGATGGAAATACAAAACGACATCTCGTGGGCCTGCTGGGCGGAGCCATCTGGTGTATCGGAATGGTTTTATCAAACTATACTTCCGAAGTGGCTGGCGATGCAATCTCTTACGGACTTGGACAAGGAGCTACCATGGTCGCGGCCATCTGGGGAGTCTTCATCTGGAAAGAATTTAAAGATGCACCCAAAGGAACCAATACACTACTGACATTCATGTTCTTATTCTTTTTAGTTGGACTGGGACTTTTGATATATGCGAGAGTTGCTTAATGAATACAGTTTGGGCCAAAAAACTATGAATGAGTCATTCTGAACTTGATTCAGAATCCCCAAACCTAAATTACGATAGGAGATTCTGAGTTAAACTCAGAATGACCGTACAATAATGATCTATAAAAAACCATGAGCAAAATAATTGTCGTCGGTAGTTCCAATACGGATATGATCGTAAAAGTGCCCAGAATTCCTGCACCGGGCGAGACCATTCTTGGCGGAAAATTCGTGAAAGCAGCCGGGGGAAAAGGAGCTAATCAGGCTGTAGCTGCTGCGAGAAGTGGCGGAAATGTGACGTTTATCGCCAACACCGGGAACGACAACTTTGGAAAAGAAGCCATTGAAGGATTCCAAAAAGAGGGCGTCAATACGGAAAGCATTTTTGTTGATGAGGAGACTCCATCTGGCGTAGCGCTTATTTTTGTAGGTGAAGATGGTGAGAACAGCATTGCCGTAGCGTCAGGTGCGAATGGAACGTTGACTCCATCACAAATAGGTAAAACAGAGCCTGTTATAGCCGATGGGAATATCCTTTTAGCTCAACTCGAAACACCTCTTGAAACCATTGAACAAGCGATTAAAATTGCCAATAAACATAATGTTAAAGTGATTCTGAATCCTGCACCGGCTCAACCCCTGAGTGACGACCTTCTCAAGCGAATTGACATCCTTACTCCCAACCAATCAGAAGCCGAACTTTTGACTGGTATTAGAGTTGAGGATGAAAGTTCTGCCAAAAAGGCTTCTGAAAAGCTTCTTTCAAGAGGAGTTAAGACAGTAATCCTTACCCTTGGATCTGAAGGAGCTTTTGTGATGAGTGAAACCATTCAAAAAACAATTCCCGGTTTTAAAGTCAACGCAGAGGATACCACTGCGGCGGGTGATACTTTTAATGGAGCACTTGCAGTTGGTGTATCACTTGGAAAATCAATTGAGGACGCGATTATTTGGGCACATGCAGCGGCTGCTCTTTCTGTTACAAGAATGGGAGCTCAGCCGTCTATTCCAAATCAAAAAGAGATTCAGAATTTTATCTCTGAGACTTCTAATTAGAGTACGATACAGATATGAAAAACCTACCTTCAGGAACAATCTTATTTTTGTTAATGAGTTTATTTCTATTCTCATCATGTGACCAGAATAAGTCTGAAAATCAGACTTCAACAGCTACATCGATGGTTAATCCGGATTTCGAATATGAAGAGTATCAACCCAAAGAATCGGATATTGTCATTTCAAGAGCCGAATATGCCGATAAACTCTACGGATTCTGGCTGGCGCAAAATATTGCTAACTGGACAGGCTTGGTAACCGAGATGGATAAAATCGGGAATACGGGTGAAATTAAAACCGGTGAATTTTATACACGTGACGATTGGGGGCAGCCGGATCAACCCAATATTTGGTCAGACGAACCAAGTGATATTTCTGAAACAATCGATTTTGTATTTCGGGATGAAGGAGACGTATGGGGAGCCGATGACGACACGGATATTGAATATATGTACCAACATCTTCTGCTTGAAAATGAAACGAGTATTCTTACCAGTGAGCAGATCCGCGAAGGATGGCTGAAACATATCAAGCATGAAGAGGAAAATTATCTCTGGGTATCAAACCAGACAGCTCTTAATTTGATGATTGAAGGCAAAGTTCCACCTGCCACGAGTGACCCGGAGCTGAATCCAAATTTTGAAATGATTGATGCTCAGCTCACAACTGAAATATTTGGGTTGTTTGCTCCCGCCCGTCCTGATGTAGCCCTGGAAATGAGCCATCTCCCAATCCGAACAACGGCTCGCAAAAACGCAGCATGGATATCTGAGTTTTATGTAATTATGCATTCTCTCGCATCTCTGGTTGATGAGAATCTGTCCATGAAGGAGAAGGTTATGTGGTTAGCAGATCAGGCATCCAACCGTTTACCTACAGAATCGTATTCACGAAAAATGTATGATTTTGTGTTAAAACAGTACGAATCTGGTGTAACCTGGGAAGAAGCAAGAGACAATCTTTATCAGCGGTATCAGGTTGAGGAAGCCGACGGTTATACCATCTCTTCGAACGAACCGACGTGCAGTGGATGCTTTGCGGCAGGGATAAATTTTGGAGCCAGTTTAGTCAGCCTTTTTTATGGAGAAGGCAACCTCAAGGAAACGATTAAAATTGGTGTACTTACCGGCTGGGATTCAGATAACCCAACTGCAACCTGGTCAGGACTTCTGGGATTTATACTTGGAAAAGAAGGTGTTGAAGAGGCTTTTGGTCGAAGATTTGCAAATCAATATAATATTCACAGAACCCGTCAGAATTTTCCAAATGATGGAATAGATACCTTTGAAAATATGGCAGTGAAAGGAGTTTTTATTGTTGATCGAGCTGTTCAGAAACAGATGGATGGCGGTATCGACCTTGACGAAAATGTATGGTACATTCCTGATAGAGAATTAAATATCACTCAAGCAACAAATAATTAAACAGATGGTTCGATTAATTTTTTACGTTTTCGCACTTTTTCTAATTGTCAATTTTTCACTCCAGGCCCAAAGCCCTGTCATTGCAGACGGGGCAAAACTTAACCTGGTATCCAACCAATTCTCATTCACAGAAGGACCTGCGGCTGACAGTGAAGGAAACGTCTACTTCACCGATCAACCCAATAACGACATCTGGATTTACACGGTTGAGGGCGAGTTGAATAAGTTTATGGATGAATCGGGCCGCTCGAATGGACTCTATTTTGCTGATAATGGTAATTTGCTTGCATGCGCTGATGAAGAAAATGAGTTGTGGTCCATCACACCGTATATGGAAGTTGAAGTTTTGGTTGACGATTATAATGGCAAACGGCTCAACGGACCGAATGATCTCTGGCCGGATCCGAAAGGCGGCATCTATTTTACCGACCCTTATTACCAGCGGGAATATTGGGATCATACAGAAAAAGAGATCAAGGAAGAGCGGGTTTACTATCTCACACCTGATCGGGAGGATCTGATTATCGTAGCTGATGATCTGGTTCAGCCAAACGGTATTATTGGAACTCCGGATGGTAACACTCTCTATGTAGCAGACATTGGAGATGGCAAAACCTATTCTTATTCCATAGAGGGGGACGGATCCTTATCAAACAAAACTCTGCTTACTGAGATGGGATCCGACGGAGTGACTCTGGATGAAGAGGGAAATCTCTACTTAACCGGCGATGGTGTCACAGTTTTCAATCAAAATGGAGAACAGATTGAACATATTCCTGTTCCCCAAAACTGGACAGCCAATGTAACATTTGGCGGAGCTGACATGAGAACACTGTTCATAACTGCCAGTACGGCCGTTTACACATTAGATATGAAAATTACCGGAATTCAATAAGACAATGTAACGCGTTTACCAGATAACCAAAAAGGACGCTTGAAAGTCCTTTAACCGGTAAACGCGTTTTATGTAAGTATTTACTTCTTCAAACTTTCCTGAAGTTTTTCCCAATCGGCGATAAACCGCTCAAGTCCGTTATCTGTAAGCGGATGTTTGAGTAATTGCTCAATCACATTCAACGGCATTGTAGCAACATCGGCACCAAGTTTTGCAGCTTCTAATACATGCATTGGATGACGAATACTTGCTGCAAGAATCTCCGTCTCAAAGCCATAGTTGTCGTAAATTTGAACAATATCTTCAATAATTGTCATTCCATCGTTAGAAATATCGTCCACACGGCCAATAAATGGTGAGATGTAAGTGGCTCCTGCTTTAGCGGCAATCATAGCCTGAGTAGCAGAAAAACAAAGTGTACAATTGGTTTTAATGCCCTCTTCCGAAAATGTTTTAATCGCTTTAATGCCGTCTTTAATCAAGGGAACTTTTACAACAACATTATCCGCGATTTCGGCGATATTTCTTCCTTCTTCTATAATTTCATCATATTCGGTTGAAATTACCTCAGCGGAAACATCACCATCAACAATCTCACAAATTTTTGCGATATGTCCTTCAAAATCACTGACTCCTACTTTATGGCAAAGGCTGGGATTTGTTGTTACTCCATCAAGAACACCAAGATCATTGGCTTCCTGAATTTCATTCAGATCGGCAGTATCAATAAAAAATTTCATAGTGAATATTTTTTTAGGGGTTTTTATTTGCGTGAAATATAATGAATGTATAGCATCAATAAAGACTAAGTTCTATATATTTGGATCAGGATTTTATATTTTATAAGAAATAATAAAAACAAACCATTTATCTATTATGAGTAAATCAGGAAAAGATTTTGCACTTGGATTGCTAACAGGAGCTGCACTTGGTACTGTCGTTACGTTACTTTATGCCCCTGATTCAGGATCCAACACACGGGGTCGACTCTCTTACCAGTTGAGCAAGTATGTTGATGAAATCAATGGGATGATTAAAAAACTCCAAAATGAAAAAGAAAAATATTCATCGGATGCAAAAAAGAAGGGAGATGATGTTGTAACCGATGCAAAAAAACGTGCAGATGATCTTATAAAAGAAGCTGAAACTCTTCTTGAAAATATTGAGAAGTCGAAAAAGAATTAAGATCAGCTCTTTTAGATTTTAACATCTAATACTGGTTCTGAAAGTCTTCTCTGCAACAACTAACGGAAATATACTCTTCAATTTCCTAATTGCTGTTATAGCACTACCCTTGTTTCGTGAAGCAGAGCTTCCCTTTGACATTCCGAAGCTGGAGCTTCGGAACGAGTGAAAAAATCTCTCTCATATAAAAAATCCGCGAAGTTTTAAAAACTTCGCGGATTTCGATTCCAATATTAATTCGCTACAAAAGCCCTGATTTCCATCAGGACTTTTTTCTTTTTATTCGTTTTCCTCTTCCGCTTCCGGATTATCCGCTCCAAGTGTTTCAAACACTTTTTGGATATCCTCGTCCTGCTCGTCGAGATCTGCTTTAGAACCCACAATGAGTTCTTCGTATTTCTGCAGTCCTGTACCGGCAGGTACTTTGTGACCCACAATAACATTCTCTTTCAGGCCGCGGAGGTGATCTTTCTTCGCCTCGATGGAAGCCTGTGTAAGAACTTTTGTGGTTTCCTGGAATGATGCGGCAGACAACCAACTTTCAGTTGAAAGCGAAGCACGCGTAATTCCAAGCAGTATCGGTTTCGAGATTGCCGGTTCTGCTTCTCGTGTCTGTAATTCGTCTAAACCTTCCTGGATCATTTCGTTGTTGTACTCCCGAACTTCACGCCTGTCCAGAGTGGCTCCTCTTTTCAGGTCACTTCCACCCGGATCGGTAACAACAAACTTACCGATCAATTCATCATTCTTGTTGTTGAGTTCGAACCGGTCAACTTTGTCGCCTTCAAGGAACATCGTATCACCGGGATCGGTTACTTCAACCTTCTGCATCATTGTGCGAACAATAACCTCAATATGCTTGTCATTGATTTTCACACCCTGCAATCGGTAAACTTCCTGAATCTCATTCACCAGGTAAGACTGTACAGCAAACGGTCCAAG
This sequence comes from Balneolaceae bacterium, assembly GCA_034521495.1. Classification (NCBI taxonomy): domain Bacteria; kingdom Pseudomonadati; phylum Balneolota; class Balneolia; order Balneolales; family Balneolaceae; species Balneolaceae bacterium. The sequence goes on along the minus strand of JAXHMK010000009.1, from coordinate 513,354 downwards.
AATGTTGAGGATCTCCTGAGCGGGTATAGTACCATCAGAAAGTGCCTGACCAGCTTTCACAAAGTCATTTTCCTGAACGAGGATATGCTTAGACAGCGAGATCAAATATTTCTTCTCTTCGGTTCCGTCCTTGCTCTCAACGATTACTTCCTGAGAACCTCGTTTTCTTCCGCCCATTCTTACAATACCGTCAATCTCAGATACCGTAGCCGGGTCACTTGGTGACCGTGCCTCGAACAACTCGGTTACACGCGGCAGACCCGCTGTAATATCTTTCGATTTGGAAGCAGCACGCGGAATCTTAGCCAGAATCTGACCAGCCTGAACTTTCTCACCATCGTCTACAACGATATGAGTTTCAACAGGTAGTGTATTCTCACGAATTCGATCATCATCTCCTTTCACTACAAGAGTAGGAACAAGCGATCGGTCTCGGGAATCGATAATTACTTTCTCCCTGTGTCCGGTTTGAGCATCGGTATCAGCGGTGTATGTAATCTCCTCAATAATATCCTTGTACTCGACTTTTCCGTCAAGTTCACTGAATATCAGTGCGTTATATGGATCCCACTTACAAAGAGGCATTCCTTTAGGAACTTTATCTCCCTCTTCAACAAGCATTTCTGAACCATAAGGTACATTGTATGTATTCAGAATTTTACCGTCTTCACCAACAATCTTCATTTCTCCCGCACGGCTTAGTACAACATTGTGTATCTCTTCGCCGTCGTCGTATTCAACAATACGTACGTTTTCGAATTCAATTTTTCCATCGAATTTCGCTTTGTGTTGTGAATCAGATTCCATACGAGATGCCGTACCACCTACGTGGAACGTTCGAAGTGTCAGCTGTGTACCCGGCTCACCAATAGACTGAGCCGCAATTACTCCAACTGCTTCACCTGTTTGAACAAGAGCGTTTCGCGACATATCACGACCATAGCATTTCGCACACACGCCACGTTCTGTTTCGCAGGTTAGTACTGAACGAATTTCAACTTCTTCTATGTTCGTTTCAGCAATTTTCTTAGCAATTTTCTCTGTAATCAATTCATTGGCATCACAGATATGTTCATCACTAATAGGGTCACGAATCTCATGCATAGACACTCGGCCAATAATCCTGTTCTCAAGACTTTCAATGATATCTTCATTGTCTTTGAGAGCCTTCATCTTAATTCCACGCAGTGTTCCACAATCGTCCTCATTAATAATGATATCCTGTGAAACATCAACCAGTCGTCGTGTAAGGTAACCGGCATCGGCCGTTTTCAGAGCCGTATCGGCCAATCCTTTACGAGCACCGTGTGTTGAAATAAAGTATTCAAGAACAGTGAGCCCTTCACGGAAACTTGACAAAATTGGATTTTCAATAACCTCATTGCCCTGCTGCATAGAACTTTTCTGCGGCTTGGCCATCAATCCACGCATACCACCAAGCTGACGGATCTGTTCTTTCGAACCACGAGCACCTGAATCGGCCATCATAAAGACGGCATTAAATCCATCCTTATCGTCTGCCAGACTCTGAAAGAGTGTTTCAGATACTCGATTTGTTGTGCTTGTCCACTTGTCAATAACCTGGTTGTATCGCTCATTATCTGTAATGAAACCCATTTCATAACGATCCTGGATTTCAGCTACTTCAGACTGAGCTTTATCAATTAATTGCTGCTTAGCATCCGGTATAATGATATCTTCAAGGCTGAACGAAAGTCCACCTGTAGTAGCTCGTTCAAAGCCCATCGCTTTCATTTTGTCAAGAAAATCGGCTGTAACAGTCGTTCCCGTAGAACTGTGAATGTCGCCAATAAGTGTTCTCAACTCCTTCTTACCAAGCGTCTTATTCACAAATGGAATATTCTCAGGCACAATTCTATTAAACAGAACCCGGCCTGTTGTGGTTTTAATGATTTCATATTCCGTCTCACCCTCTTCGTTCACTTTTGGAATTCGAACGTTGATCTTGGCATGAACGTCGATCTTGTTCTGATCATAAGCAACCAGTACTTCATCCGGATTAGCAAAAGTTTTACCTTCACCACGTTTACCATTGCCCATCTTAGTGAGGTAATAAATACCTAAAATCATATCCTGCGAAGGAACCGCAATCGGTCCGCCACTGGCAGGGCTTAAGATGTTATGCGAGCCAAGCATCAGGATAGATGCTTCAAGAACCGCATCATGACTCAACGGAAGGTGAACAGCCATCTGATCACCGTCAAAGTCAGCATTAAACGCTGTACATGAGAGCGGGTGCAATCGAATGGCTTTCTCTTCAATTAAGACCGGTTGATATGCCTGAATACCTAACCTGTGCAAAGTCGGAGCACGATTCAACAGAACCGGGTGTCCGTCAATTACATTTTCGAGAACTTCCCAAACAGCCTGTTCTCGCCTGTCAACAACTTTCTTGGCACTTTTCACCGTCTTCACATATCCACGCTCAATGAGGCGTCGAATTACAAAAGGTTTGTAAAGTTCAACAGCCATCTCTTTCGGCAGACCACACTCGTGCATTTTCAGTTCCGGGCCTACAACAATTACAGATCGGCCGGAATAGTCAACACGTTTACCAAGTAGATTTTGGCGGAATCGACCACTCTTTCCTTTCAGCATATCGCTGAGAGATTTCAGAGGTCGGTTGTTGTTCCTTACTGCATTAGATTTTCTTGAGTTGTCATACAGAGAATCAACCGCTTCCTGCAGCATTCGTTTCTCATTTCTGAGAATTACATCAGGAGCTTTAATATCTATCAATCTCTTCAAACGATTGTTTCTGATAATAACCCGCCGGTAGAGATCATTCAGATCAGATGTTGCAAAACGGCCGCCTTCCAATGGAACAAGTGGTCTCAATTCCGGAGGAATAACCGGAATCACACTTTGAATCATCCATCGTGGATCATTCTCAGTATGTTGATTTGCAGAACGGAAAGACTCAATAACCTGGAGTCTCTTTAGCTTTTTCTTCTTACGCATCTGAGACGTTTCATTTTTTACCTCGTCTCTCAGAGTGTAAGCAAGACCATCCAAATCCATGTCGGTGAGAAGTTCCTCAATAGCTTCGGCACCATCTTTTACGATGAATTTGTCTTCGTCATCATTATCCATTTCATAATGATCTTCCGGAAGTTGGTCCAGAATATCGAACTTCTCCTCTTCTGAAATCATATCACCACGTTTGTAGCCAAGATCTCTGGCAAAACCAGGATTAATAACTACAAAGGTTTCGTAGTAAACAATCTTTTCTAAATTCTTTGAAGAGTAGCCCAGCAGATAAGCTAATTTACTCGGCAGGGATTTGAAATACCAGATATGTACAATAGGAACTGTGAGGGTAATATGCCCCATACGCTCTCTTCGTACTGCTTTTCGGGTAACTTCAACACCGCAGCGGTCACAGATAATTCCTTTGTAACGGATGCGCTTGTATTTTCCACAGTGGCATTCATAATCTTTCACCGGACCGAAGATCTTTTCACAGAAAAGACCATCCATTTCCGGTTTGAATGTTCTGTAATTGATCGTTTCAGGTGTAAGAACTTCTCCATGTGAACGGGATAGAATAGTCTCGGCAGATGCCAAAGAGATCCCGATTTTGTTGAAGTCTTTTTTAACAGTTAATGTTTGTGTAGACGGCAAAGGAAAACCTCCTTTTAGATTTAATTAACAGAACAAAAATTAGTCAATATGGATTTCGAGACCGAGACCCATCATTTCACGTAATAAAACTTTGAACGACTCCGGCACATCACCTTCGGGCAGGTTCTCACCTTTCACGATGGCTTCATATACTTTTGAGCGTCCTTTTACATCATCACTTTTAACAGTGAGCATCTCTTTCAGAACATTGGCTGCACCATACGCATACAGTGCCCAAACCTCCATTTCACCAAGTCGCTGACCGCCAAATTGTGCTTTACCACCCAGCGGCTGTTGCGTAATCAGTGAGTATGGACCGATAGAACGAGCGTGCATCTTATCCTCAACAAGGTGGTTGAGTTTCAGCATGTACATGTAGCCAACAGTGGTTTTTTGATTTAGCTTCTCACCAGTTTGCCCATCATACAAGTAAACACGACCATCTTTCGGAAGCCCGGCTTTCTCCAGTTCTTCCTGAACCTGGTCGTAAGAAGCACCATCAAAAATTGGTGATGCATATTTCACACCCAATTTCTTTCCGGCCCAGCCAAGAATAGTTTCGTATATCTGACCAAGGTTCATCCGAGATGGTACACCCAACGGATTCAGAACGATATCCACCGGAGTGCCATCTTTCGTAAATGGCATATCTTCGACCGGAACTACTTTGGCAATTACACCTTTATTTCCGTGACGACCAGCCATCTTGTCACCCACCTGCATTTTACGCTTCTTGGCAACATAGACTTTGGCTTTCTGAATAATTCCCGGGGGTAACTCATCGCCAACCTGAATTTGGTATTTACGGCGTTTTGCCTCGGTATCAATTTCTCTACGAAGTTCTCTGTAGTTCTTAAAGAGCAACTTCACATGCTTCACGAGCTCTTCATCAGTTGCCCAATCAATATTTTCATTGATGTTCACAGGGTCGAGCTCTTCAAAAACTGATTTTTTATATTTCTCACCTTTTGGAATCAACTCAACTTCACTGTAGTTGTACACTCCGGGAGATGTCTTATCCCGCAACAGGCTGTACATTTTATCAGCCCACTTCTGGTTAAGATCTGCAAGTTTTTTAGCGTGTCGCTCATTCTCTTGCTCAACCATTTTCTTCTCTTCCTTCCGAGAGATCTGTTCATCCCGTTTACGGCTGAAAAGCTTCGTGTTGATTACCACACCAGATACACCCGGAGGTGTTTTCATCGAGGCGTCTTTCACATCACCGGCTTTATCACCGAAAATTGCGCGAAGTAATTTCTCTTCAGGAGTTGGGTCGGTCTCTCCTTTTGGAGTAATTTTACCAACCAGGATATCTCCGTGATTTACTTTCGCACCGACTCGTATAATTCCACGTTCATCAAGATCTTTCGTAGCATCTTCACTTACATTGGGAATTTCACGCGTCAGTTCCTCTTCGCCGCGCTTGGTGTCTCGAACTTGCTGTTCAAATTCAGTAATGTGAATAGATGTATAAACATCATCCTGAACAATTCGCTCACTGATAACAATAGCATCCTCGAAGTTGTAACCACGCCATGGCATAAAGGCCACAAGCATGTTTCTTCCAAGAGCTAACTCACCTTTATCCGTAGCACAACCATCGGCAATAGCTTCCCCTTCTTTCACTTTATCGCCAACACTTACAATGGGACGCTGATTTATAGTCGTGTCCTGGTTACTTCTTTCATTTTTTTGAAGTTTGTAACTCTTAATACCTTCATCGAAGTAACAGTCCTGTTCCATCTCAGTACGTTCGTACTTAATGCGAATCTCATCACCACTTACGTACATCACTTCTCCATCTCCTTCAGCACTTATTATAGTACGGGAGTCTTTTGCTGCACGCTGTTCAAGTCCGGTTCCTACAATAGGTGATTCCGGTCTTAACAGTGGCACAGCCTGGCGCTGCATGTTAGATCCCATCAAAGCACGGTTGGCATCATCGTGTTCAATAAATGGAATCAGCGCTGCAGCCAGTGAAGTAATCTGGTTGGCAGATACGTCCATATATTCAATCTGATCCGGTTTGGCGAGACCTACATTACTGTCTCTAAACCGGGAGAATACAGACTCATTTTCAAAATTACCTTCGTCTGTAATCGGTGCATTTGCCTGCGCAATTACTGTCTCATCTTCCTGTTCAGCAGCAAGATATTCAACATTATTGGTCACCTTGCCTTCCTTCACCTCACGATACGGAGTTTCGATAAATCCGAAATCATTCACCTTAGCATGAACGCAAAGAGAGGTAATCAATCCAATATTCGGACCTTCAGGTGTTTCAATAGGGCACAAACGGCCATAGTGAGTGTAGTGGACGTCACGAACTTCAAAACCGGCTCGTTCACGAGTTAATCCACCAGGGCCTAATGCCGACATACGTCGTTTATGTGTCAGTTCAGCCGCCGGGTTGGTTTGGTCCATAAACTGAGAGAGCTGATTGGTACCAAAGAAGCTGTTAATTACACTTGATATGGTACGTGCATTTACAAGATCTTGCGGAGTTAACTGCTCAGCATCACGAGAGTTCATTCGCTCACGGATCGTTCGGGCCATTCTTGCCAGGCCGATAGAAAACTGTTGAGCTAACTGCTCGCCAACAGTTCGTACACGCCGGTTACTCAGGTGATCAATGTCATCTACCTGCGATTTCATCTCTTTGAGACGAATTACCTCTTTGACGATTGCAACAATATCTTCTTTGGTTAGATATTGAATATCAGGATCTATATCCAGCTTCAAACGCTTGTTGAGTCGATATCTTCCAACTTCACCAAGATCATATTTCTTGTCGCTGAAGAACAATCGTTCGAGTACTTGTCTCGCAGTTTCAGGATCCGGCATTTCACCCGTTCTGATCTGCTGGTAAATTTCTCCAAGCGCCGTCACATCATCATGAGAAGGATCTTTCCTCAATGTATTCATGATGACAGATCGCTCTGACTCTTCTTCATCAATTTTTTGAACCAGAACTTTTTTCACGTCAGCTTCTTTGAGTACTCCGTAATCGTCCTCGGTCAATTCATGATCCCGCTCAAGAAGAACTCTTCGTTCAGTTGCTTCAGTAACTTCGCCGGTTTCATCATCAACTACTTCTTCGGTTACTTCAACAGTAATGTCTGTTGCTAACCTTTTTCCGACCAGATTATCGTTGTACTTTTTCTTCGAACCAAACGATTCTTCCTCAGAAAGTTCAAAAAGACTCAGTACATCCAGATCTGTTGAAAATCCGAGAGCGCGTAAGAGAGTAGTAGCAGGAATCTTTTTCTTTCTGTCAATGTATGCCCAGAGCACGTCACGAATATCATTGGTAAACTCTATCCATGAACCTTTAAAAGGTATAACCCGTGCTGAGTATAATACTGTACCGTTAGGATGGACATTCTGTCCGAAAAACACACCTGGTGAACGGTGTAACTGACTTACAATTACACGTTCAGCTCCATTCACAATGAAGGTTCCTCTTTTAGTCATCCACGGCAGATCTCCCAGAAATACTTCCTGTTCAATGGTCTCGGATGCTTCATCGGAACTATCCACAGCAGACAATCTTAATCTTGCCTTTAATGGAATGGCATATGTGAGTCCTCGTTCCTGGCACTCTTTAATATTATATTTTGGCGTATCGACAGAATAATAGATAAACTCCAGAATATGAGTTTCCCTTGAGTCCTGAATAGGGAAATTCTCATTGAATATTCTTTGTAATCCCTGATTCTCTCGGTCGTTCGGGGCAACATCAAGCTGCGCAAAACTGTTGAAAGATTCGAGTTGGATATCTAAGAAATCTGGATAATCTATTACTTTTTTTATTCTGCCGAATGAAAGGCGATCTGTAAACGGGATTTTCTCCATAGTTGTACTCAAAAGGACTTCTCCTTTAGGTTAAAAAGAAATGTGAGCGAACTCTCTTGTGGAGTCCTTTTAGTAAGATTCTCACATATGATTTAGACGCCAAAAGCCAACACCTAAATTAGATGTCGGCTAAGGCAATAAATAGACAGAGCCGGTTACTTGAGCTCTACTTCAGCTCCGGCATCTTCAAGTTTTGCTTTAAGATCTTCAGCTTCTGCTTTAGCAACTGCTTCTTTTACAGTGTTTGGTGCATTATCAACCAGTTCTTTAGCCTCTTTCAGTCCAAGACCGGTGATACTACGAACCTCTTTGATCACTGCAATTTTCTTCGCTCCAGCAGAGTTCAGAACTACATCAAACTCTGTTTGTTCTTCAGCAGCTTCTCCATCTCCGCCACCGGCACCTCCGCCAGCTACAGCTACAGCCGCAGCAGCAGGTTTAATGTCGTATTCTTCTTCAAGAACTTTTGCTAGTTCGTTTGCTTCTTTGATCGTTAAGTTAACGAGTTGTTCTGCGATTTCTTTAACGTCAGCCATTATAATTATTCTCCGTTCGTCGGTTTAATTAAAAAATTTTTAGTGATTGGTTATTCGTCGCCTTCTTCAGCGATTGTTTTGATTGCTCCTGCAAGATTGCCTCCTTGTGCCTGCAATCCACTTACTATGTTCGACATTGGTGCCATCAACAGACCAATAATATCGCCGATAACTTCGCTCTTAGACTTCATAGCGGCCAGTGTATCGAGTTGGTCTTCCGTGTAATAATCACCATCTATTAAGGCAGCCTTAAATTTTGGCTTTTCATTTTCCTTAATATAGTCTTTCAAAACTTTAGCAGGTGCAGCAAGCTCTTCTTCCACAAACGCAAAACCGTTTTGTTCTGCAAGGTGTGGATAGAGTTCGTCATATCCGCCAATTGTATCCATCGCTCTTTTTATAAGTGTGTTTTTATACACTTTAAAGCGCACATTACCTTCGCGAAATTTCCCACGCAACTCACCCATATCTCCAACAGACATGCCGGAGTAATTGGTAATGTAAACCGCGTTAGAGCTATTCAGCTGCTCGGTAATTTCTTCTACAACTGCCTTTTTATCTGTTAATGTCGGCATTGTTCTTACTTATTAATTTCTAAATTGAAATAATTGATGATCGGTTAATCTGGATACTCGGCCCCATTGTAGTACTTAAAAAAGCACTTCTGATGTATTGACCTTTCGCTGATGCCGGCCGTAACCTTAAAATAGTTTGCAGAAAAGAAATAAGATTTTCACGCAATTCATTTGCATCAAAACTTACTTTACCTACAGATGTATGCAGAATGCCTGTTTTATCAACCCGGAAATCAATCTTGCCGGCTTTGAATTCTTTAACAGTTCCTTCTACATCGGTAGTTACTGTTCCACTTTTAGGATTTGGCATAAGACCACGTGGGCCCAGATGTCGTCCGAGTTTACCAATTTTACCCATGACATCCGGCGTAGCAATAATTACATCTACGTCAGCCCAACCATCTTCAATTTTCGTAATGTATTCATCAAGGCCAACATAATCGGCTCCGGCCTCTTTCGCTTCTTCCTGCTTTGCTTCATTTACAAAAGCAAGTACACGAATCTCTTTTCCAGTTCCGTGAGGAAGCGAAACAGTGCCACGAACCATTTGATCTGCATGACGCGGATCTACACCTAACCGAAGATCAAGATCTACGGAAGCATCGAAAGACGTTGTGCTTGTTTGTTTTATAAGATCACAAGCCTCCTCGAGGGTATACTCCATGTCAGGGTCAATCAATTCAGCGACCTGTTGATATTTCTTACTTCTTTTTGCCATTTCTTATCATCCTTTTAATTATCTCGGATTACTCTCAAACCCATACTTCTGGCAGTACCTGCAATCATCTCTGCTGCGTTATCTACATCAAAAGCATTCAGGTCTTCCATCTTTTGCTGTGCAATTTCACGGCATTGATCGAAAGTTACTTTACCTACCTTTGCCCGGTTAGGTTCACCTGATCCTGATTTAATGTTAGCGGCTTTTTTGAGAAGAACTGCTGCGGGCGGAGTTTTCGTTTTGAAGCTAAACGATTTGTCCGCATACACAGTAATCTCAACAGGAATAATGGTACCTGCCTTTTCCTGGGTTTGTGCATTAAATGCTTTACAAAACTCCATTATGTTAATGCCTGCCTGTCCCAAAGCTGGCCCCACGGGTGGGGCGGGATTGGCCTGTCCACCAACAATTTGAAGTTTAAGCACTGTATCTACTTTTTTTGCCATAAAGAATCAATTAGTGATTCATGCTTTTGTTTGCTGCGTAATAGCTCACGTTTAAGTTTTTTTAAGTGGTAGATTCAACCTGGTTCAAATCAACTTCAACAGGAGTTTTTCTACCGAAAATGCTTACGAGTACTCGTAATTTCAATTTTTCAGTGAGTACTTCTTGAACCGTTCCGTCAAACTCTTTGAACGGTCCGTCAATTACTTTAACAACATCTCCCTCTTTATAGGGGATATCTACAACTCCACCTTTCTCGGCCATCTCTTCACTATCCATTACACGGCCGAGAATACGATCAACTTCTCGTTTCTTTAATGGTGTTGGAATTATATCACTCTTACCTGCTTTTAAAAACCCTATACAGGATGGTGCTGATTGTACTAAATTGTTTACTTCTTCATCATACCGGGTCTTGAGTAAAATATATCCGGGGAAAAAATTCTTCTCTTTTGTTCGTTTTTTACCCGATCTAATTTCAACAACAGTCTCAGTTGGTATTAAAATCTCTTTAATCTTATGTTCAAGTCCCTGATCTTCAATTTCTCTGGTCAGAAACTCTTTTACTTTTTTTTCATGACTGGAAAAACAACGAACTACGTACCAGTCAAATCCATCTTCATTTTTCTCTTCGGCTGTACTCATTGATATATTGCCCCCAAAATGGTGCTATAAACTTGATCCACTCCAAAGATGAACGCAGAAATAATGATTGTAAACACGATCACTATAATTGTGCTGTCGATTAGCTCTTGTTGAGACGGCCATGACACTTTTGCCATCTCCTTACGAACACCTTCTATGAACTCTTTAATTTTCTCCATATATAAAATCTATTGCCTTATAGCACGGGTGGAGAGACTCGAACTCCCGACACCTGGTTTTGGAGACCAGTGCTCTGCCAACTGAGCTACACCCGTAGTAATATGCAGAACCAAGTTACCTTAGCCCTGCAAAATTACATACGACTTTAATCAGTCATTAATTTTAGTAACTACACCAGCTCCAACGGTGCGTCCGCCTTCGCGAATCGCAAACCGAAGTCCTTTCTCCATGGCGACCGGCTGGATCAGTTTTACATTCATCTTCACGTTGTCGCCCGGCATCACCATCTCCACTCCTTCGGGTAGCTCACAGGCTCCCGTCACATCTGTGGTCCGGAAATAAAACTGCGGACGATATCCTTTGAAGAACGGCGTGTGACGGCCTCCTTCATCTTTGCTCAGTACATATACCTCGCATTCAAACTCTTTGTGTGGGGTAATCGAGCCCGGCTTGCAGAGTACCATCCCCCGCTCCAGCTGCTCTTTGTTAATTCCCCGAAGCAAGATCCCGGCGTTGTCGCCTGCCTGACCTTCCTCCAGCAAACGGCGGAACATCTCAATCCCGGTAACCACACTCTTCATCGGATCTTCTACAATCCCGACTATTTCCACCTCGTCGTTGAGCTTTACAACACCCCGCTCAATTCGCCCGGTGGCGACCGTACCACGGCCGGTAATTGAAAACACATCTTCAACCGGCATCAGGAACGGCTTTTCAATATCCCGCTCCGGTGTAGGCACGGTCTCATCGACGGCATCCATCAGGTCCAGAATTGCCTGCTCACTGTCGGCATCGCCGTTCAGGGCATTCAGGGCACTTCCCTGGATCACCGGAATATTATCCCCGTCAAATTCATAGGAGGTCAGCAGCTCGCGAACTTCCAGTTCTACCAGCTCAATCAACTCCTCATCGTCTACCAGGTCGGTCTTGTTCATAAACACAACAATCTGGGGAACCCCTACCTGGCGGGCCAGAAGAATGTGCTCACGAGTCTGGGGCATCGGGCCATCTGTGGCCGCTACTACCAAAATCGCCCCGTCCATCTGGGCCGCGCCGGTCACCATATTCTTTACATAGTCGGCGTGTCCCGGACAGTCCACATGGGCATAGTGGCGCTGGTCGGTTTCATATTCCACGTGAGCCGTCGCTATGGTAATTCCACGCTCGCGCTCCTCAGGTGCATTATCAATATCTGTAAACTGTTTGGCTACACCCCCATAGTGCTTGGCCATTACCGTCGTAATCGCCGCCGTTAGCGTTGTCTTGCCGTGATCTACGTGACCGATCGTACCAATGTTTACATGCGGCTTGGTACGTTGAAATGTCTCTTTTGCCATGGTTTAAAAATTATTTATGGTTTCATTTATTTAAAACGTTCACCCTGAAGAGCCGATAGTCGGAATTGAACCGACGACCCCTTCCTTACCATGGAAGTGCTCTACCCCTGAGCTATATCGGCTTATTTCAGTGAGCGGGCGACCAGAGTCGAACTGGCAACATTCACCTTGGAAGGGTGACGCTCTACCAATTGAGCTACGCCCGCAATAATTGTGGGGGGAGGAGGATTCGAACCTCCGAAGTCTCACGACAACAGATTTACAGTCTGCCCCAGTTGGCCACTTTGGTATCCCCCCTTACTTCTAATTATATAAAAATATAAATAGAGAGAGCCAGTGACCGGATTTGAACCGATGACCGGCGGTTTACAAAACCGCTGCTCTACCCCTGAGCTACACTGGCATTTCCAAAATTTCAAAAAACATTGAACAACAGCGGGCAGAAACAAAATCCTGCTCACCCTCTATAACTTGTAGGCGTAATTTTCCCACAAGCGAAAGACCTGAAGTATAAGAACATCTTTAATACTAATCAACAAAATTGAGAACTTTTTTTCTTACTTTTCCTCGGACTGCCGGAATCTCTTATAAACAACACGACCTACAATAAAAATGGCAATGAGAATCAATATTATCCAGCCATAAACATTTAAATAATGGCCAATGATTTGCCAATTTTCGTGAACAATCCAACCAAATAGCAATAAAATAGTATTCCACAAGATTGAGCTAATAAACGAATTGATTACAGTAGGATAAACTTTTGTTTTGCTCATCCCTGAAGCAAGAGAAATTGCAGAACGAGTTCCGGCCAAAAACCGGTTTGCAATAATTACACCTTGCCCCCACCTGCTCATCCACCTTCTAATTTTGTCGAAATATTTAACATCTATGAACCTCATCAGCCAAAATCGATTTCTCTCTTGCTCAATCCGGTCTCCAAAATACCAACCAATGGCATACATACTCATAAACCCAAAAACCGAAGCCACTGTTGTAAAAATCAATACAGGTACAAAATTTATGATCTGCTCTGCCGCAAGGTATCCGCCAAAAGCCACAAGTACATCTCCTGGAATTGGAGGGATAATATTTTCAAAATAAGCAACGAGCGTGAAGATAATATAGATATAGAAAGGAGAAAGAGCTTGTATCCACTCAACAATTTGTTGAACGTATGCCTCCATCTTAATCTCTTTTTAAAAGTGCCACAGCGTGAACCATAATCCCTTCTTGACGGCCAACAAACCCCATTTTTTCATTTGTAGTGGCTTTTACAGAAACCTGGTCTGCATCACAGTTTAAAACTTCACTAATATGTTTCCGAATTTTTGGGATAAATGGGCTGAGTTTTGGTTTTTCAGTCACTACGGTCGAGTCTATATTCTCGATAGTTAACCCTTTTTTTTGAACCATTTCATAACATTCTACGAGAAGTTTTGTACTATCGGCGTTTTTAAAATCCGGATTTGTATCCGGAAAATGCTGACCAATATCGCCCAATGCAGCTGCTCCTAAAATTGCATCAATAATAGCGTGCAGTAATACATCAGCATCAGAATGCCCCTTTAATCCCTTTTCAAATGGAATTTCTATACCGCCGAGAATCAATTTTCGATTTTCCCGGAACGGGTGCACATCGTACCCAAGGCCTACCCGAAAACTCACTCTGCTCCCTCCTCAATCAAATAGCGAGCCATATCCAAATCATACGGGTGGGTAATTTTGAAATTTTTACTGGATCCTCTGACAAGTACCACCTTCCCGCCAATCTTTTCCACAAGGGAGGAATCGTCTGAACCCAAAAACTTGTGCTCCGCCGCATATTGATAAGCCTCCCTGAGCAAAGCTGCCCAAAAAACTTGCGGAGTCTGAGCTTGCCATAATCTCTCCCGGTTTGGTGTTTCTGCAATTTCAAGATTTTGGCGAGCCACTTTAATGGTATCACGAGCTGGAATAGCCAATACAGCTCCACCAGACCGCGATGCTTCTTCCACACAGTTTTCAATCTCTTCTTTACTAACAAAGGGACGGACCGCATCATGAACAGCAATAAGACCGGTCTTGTCTGAAATTTTTTCTATTGCATTTCGAATTGAATCCTGCCTCTCCTCTCCACCTTCTACCACAGAATAATTCAAGTCGGGAAAAACACGGGAAAGCACTTCTTGTGTAGTATCAACGTACTGCATAGATGTTGAAACAATAACTTCACCTAATCCTGTAACATCCCTGAATTTAAGAAGTGTATATTCAAGAATAGTTTTACCGGCTACCTTTATATAAGGCTTTGGAATTTCGGCGCCGAGTCTTTCACCCTTCCCGGCAGCCGGTATGATAAGTGCAAGTTGTTGTTTAGCCACAGCTTTATTGGATCAACATTGCATCCCCGAATGCAAAGAACCGATAATCTTCAGCAACAGCTTCCTTGTAAGCTTTTTTGATGAATTCAAATCCGCCAAAAGCCGCAGCCAACATCAAAAGTGTTGATTCGGGTCTGTGAAAATTGGTTATAATACCTTCAGTAATTTTAAACTCATAATCTGGATAGATAAATTTATCCGTCCATCCGGTTCCGGGCTTCGACATACCACTTGCCATTACACTGGTTTCAATAACCCGAACAGCCGACGTTCCACAAGCATATACTTTATTTTTCTTACTGGAAAGTGCTTCATTAATTCTGTCTGAAGTCTCCTTGGATATGTAATAGTTATCTGAGTCTGTTCTGTGCTTGGTAAGATCTTCCACTTCAACAGGGCGGAATGTACCCCATCCAATATGAAGGGTTACCGGAAGAAATTCTACTCCTTTCTTCTCGAGTTTTTCCACTAACTCGTGTGTAAAATGCATTCCGGCGGCAGGTGCAGCAACTGCCCCCCGTTCTTTCGCAAAAATGGTTTGATACCTTTCTTTGTCGCTCTCTTTAGGTTCTCTGTCAATATATGGCGGCAGTGGCATATCGCCGATCTCGTCCAATCTGTCATACAGATCGTCATTCGGACCATCGTACAGAAAGCGAATAGTTCTGCCTCTGGAGGTCGTATTATCAATTACCTCTGCCATTAAATCTTCACCGAAGTAAAGTTTATTGCCAATTCGAATTTTTCGGGCAGGTTCAACCAGAACATCCCAGAGCATATTTTCCGGCATTAGTTCTCTCAAAAGGAAAACCTCGATATCCGCATCGGTCTTCTCTTTCTTGCCCTTCAATTTTGCAGGGAATACTTTTGTATTGTTATAAACAATTACATCACCCTTATTAAAATGTTTGTGAATGTCTTTAAACTCTTCATGTTTAATGGATTCATCCTCTCGATTCAAGACCATCAGCCTTGACTCATCTCTTGGGTCTTTTGGTTCTTCAGGGACATTAAAATCATCGATTTCAAATTTGAAATCTGTCAATTTCATTTTCAAAACAGTAGGGATTATGAATTTGAGTTTTCAACTTTAAGGAAGCCAAAAAATATAGTAGTTTTTTAATCTTCTTACAAGATCTTTATTGAACTGATCGTTTCTGAATAAATTCTCTTTTTAAAACCAATAAAATCTATTTACTTACTTCCTACAATTATGTATAATTATTTATTATGTAAAACCGTTTGATTAGAAAGACAAAGTCATGAAGAAAATCCTTACTTCTCTTACTATTATTTTCTTAGCAACAGCGGTTGTGGCAAATGCCCAATTGCGTGAAGATCTTTCCTATCAACCAGAGACGTATACTACTACGCTATCCAGTTCCCAGCAGACGGGTGGGCCCGGCAACTGGATGAATATGCTGAATATGACGATGAGTCACTCCTATTCTATGTCGTTCAGTAACTTTGGCGGACAGATGCAAAATATGAACGCTTATACCAATCATATGTTTTTTGATGTAAGCGACCGCCTGAAGGCACAACTTGATGTTTCTCTTCTCCATTCGCCATTTGGCAATAGTTTTATGACGAACAACAGTAATGATTTCGGTGCCCAAATTATTATTGACCAAGCCCGCTTAGATTATCAACTTTCTGATAATGCAAGCATCTCCTTCCAATTCTCACAACGACCGGCACACTATGGTTATGGGGCTTTTTCTCCGTTCAACAGAATGATGAGACCTTGGTATTGATAGAGTAAATGAGCAACATTTCGAAGGATGAATCTTCCAAACATCTCTTTCTCAATTCGGTAATTGGTTTTCTTGGCGTTCTGCTATTGATATTACTTGTTGCCCTGTTTTCTCGTATCTTATATCCAAGAATTGTAACTGATCGTATCCAGGAAGATCCCTCACTCATTAGTGAAGTAATTCAACTTGAGGTATTAAATGGTTGTGGAATTACGGGAATTGCAACACGGTTTACTGATAAACTAAGAGAATACGGTTTTGATGTAGTTGAAACCGGAAATTACGATCACTTTGACGTATCAAAAACCTTTATCATTTCACGAAGCGGACAAATGGAAAATGCCTATCGTGTAGCAGATGCTCTTGGGGTTTCACATCAACAAGTTCTGAGGGAACAAGCTCCTGAATATTACCTTGATGTAACACTTATTATTGGATCAGATTATCAATCTTTAAACTTACATTAATCGCCTATGACAAAAAAAACAGATGTTGCCGAATCGCAATTTCAAACTGATTCACCAAGCAAAACAGCAGATTCGAAGCTTTTAATTGATTCTATCACAGAGGGTTTGCTTGAAAAAAAAGCGAGAGATATAAAAATACTGGACGTTCGGGCACTAACAACACTAACCGATTACTTTGTAGTATGCCACGGAAATTCGGAAACACAAATTCGTGCTCTTGCAAATAGTGCCACTGAAAAAGTGAAGGAAGATTTGGGGGAGAATGTTTGGAAAAAAGAGGGACTGGATGCAAGAAGATGGATTATCCTGGATTATGTTAACGTAGTCGTTCACATTTTTAGCGAGGAAAAAAGACAGTATTATGGAATTGAACGAATGTGGAATGATGCAGAAATTACCGAAGTAGAAGATACTGAATAGTAGCAGGCTAACTGTTGCTATGCCAAATTCCATACCATCTTTTCTTCTAATATAAACTAAACGTTTTATCGTTTGTTCTGGTCAGTCAAATATTCTACTGCTATTTCACTTTCTGTACTGGTAGTTTTACTTACAGGCTATAGTTTATTTGAGATTTCCACAATACCCGGTTCTGCCGATACCAGAACGGATGTAAAAGATGACATTGCTCAATCATTGGACCAGGGAGTTAAATTCTTTGGTGAACTGTCTGAAGAATTTCAAACCAAATCCAATCAGATCTACCGGGACATTAATGATGCCATTCAAACGAAAACGGCAAAGATAGCACTGCACAACCGGTTAGAGCAATATGATATATGGGGAGTTACAGTTTTCCAGGACAACGAGAAATGGATCTGGACCGGCTTTGATGTAAGCTCGCCTTCTGATTCTACAATCTTTAACAATCGTTCTGACACCACCTCCATTGTTAATTTTAATAATGTAGTAGCCTTTCTCAGTAAACGAATTATCAATTTTAATGAGGAAAAGTACACCGTTGTAACGGCTGAGAAACTTTACCAGGTTTCAGAACTCCCATTTTCAGAAGAGAGGGCGTTGCAATTTTCTGATCAGCCCAATCTTAATAATCGTTACCCGATCTACTTCAACTTTTTTGGAAATGCACCCCGTAACGCTCCCAAAAGAATCTTAAGCACCAGTTATAGTGACTCAGTTGGAACCGTCTATGCCGATCCAAACCAGGCAATCAACAGTCCAATAACCGATAATTCAACAACTCTTGCTTACCGGTTCAGTTTTCATGTAGCCATATTTCTATTTTTTTTCATTACTCTTTTCTCTTGGACTACACGGAAAAAAAATGTCACTAAATCTGCTTTCACATTTATTATTGTTGCAGTTACCTGGCCATTAATTATTTATGGAGATTTTATCGGCCAGTGGTCATCCATGATTTTTTCGATGACAACCGGACAGGAATTACGTTCTATCAAAGAATTCACATTCTATGCAGTTAATAGTTTCTTTATCTTCATTCTATTTATCGCGTTCCACAACTTATTAAAACTCACCCAATTCCCGGAGTGGAGCAACAAACTATCCCGATCTTTTTTATTATCAATTTTATTTGGTGCAATTCAGGTCATACTCATCCTGTTCTTCATTCAATCAACTCAAACTCTGTTAACAAACAGTGATATTCCATTGCTTGATCTGGAGTTAGCACCGAATACTCAATCGTTCTTCTTTTATATTTTTTCTGCACTATTCTTCACCGGCTTGTCGGGCATTATTGTTTCCGCAGGTTATCACCTGGAATTGATTGAAAGTGGGAAAGCCGCGCTTATATCTGTCATTACATCCTTTAGTTTTATCTGTACCTTTTTTCTGCTGGATCTTTTTCTGACAGATTTTACAGTAATCGACTGGGAATTTATTCTGGCAATCTGCCTTTTGTTCATCTACCTCATTAGTATTCACTTCCTGCATCAATATCCCAAATTGGTCAAAGAGATGTCCGGTTTTCGTAAGTTACTAATTGGTGTATTTATCGCCTCCTCCATTATCTACGTTATTATCTGGAACGCCACCAATACCCGGTTAGATCAAGCACTTCTAACTCAGGCCTCAAATTTTGTTGAAGAAGAATCCGTCCAAACGGAAGAGGTACTGTATGATCTTCTTTCTGAGATTGAATTTAATCTTTCTGATCTCTCACAGGAAGATCTGAACCAGCGATCATCCAACATTCAGATTCAATTCCAGGAAACAATCCAGCAAATCATCCGACCCGAATGGCAAAATTATTCCTTTTATGTGAAGCTGATTACCCAGCAAAACCAGGAAATTGCTACCTACACTACATCTGTAGAAACCCCTTCATGGTCAACATATTTCTCTAACAGGGATATAATGCTGCGAACCTATCAAAGCGAACAGATACGTTGGCATAACAACCGTCCGGTCATCTGGGATAATCTGCCATTGAATCTATCTGATCGGTTTGTATCGCTTTCCCGCGGATGGATACCTTTATACGATAGCGAAAATCCACGTGAAATTATTGTATGGGTGGCGGCCGATGTTTACCTGGAACGCGCTGTTTATAACAAACCGATGCGGGCGGTTTTATCTGAAACTCCATCTGACGCCTGGAAACAAAGTTTTTATCTGGCTGAATTTACTGGATCGCGTCTGACGAGAAATGCCATGATTGGTTTGTACAGCCATCAGCCTCAATACCATCAACTACCAGCCAGAGAGCTTGAAATTGCCCAGACTGATTCTATCAATTTTCTTACCAATTCAACTTCCAACGGATCATTCCGAGAGGTTTTAATATCCACTGAAGACCCAAAAATTGTAAAAGCCAGTACTCCATTTCCCGGAATAGAGCAACACCTGTTTTCATACTTCAGACTACAAATTGTGCTTGTATTCTTCGGGTTATTCTGCTTTTCCATACTATCAATCGCCGGTTTTGGCCATTTTAGCCCTTTTGGGCAGAGCAAGAGATTTAGATCGCGTCTTATCGACGGACTGGCTTTTGCCACTATTATATTTTTGATTGTTTTAACTTTTACAACACAGTATGCTGTTGGTATTCAGAATGAAGAGAAACTGGAACGGGAACTCATTCAGAACCTTGATAACCTTTCGGAATCTTTGAAAAACTTTTCCCTTTCAAATTCAATTGACAGAACTTCGGTAACACTGGCTGATCTTACTTCTACCTTCAATGCTGATGTAATTTTATACCGTGGAACTGAGGTTGCTGAATCAACCACACCGCAGGTATTTCAGCAAAATTTAATTCCATCGATACTGCCTTTTCCTGTTTACGATTTTATCTATAACCAACAGCGGAGCCATTATATCACCACTGTTAGAATTGGTAATGAAGAGTTGCTTGTAGGTTATCAATCACTGATGAACCAGGCCGGTCAACCCATTGGAGTTATTGCAATACCAACGTTTTTACAGTCTCCTATTTATAATGAACAATTGCTTGAGACCACCAGTTATCTTTTCGTGGTTTACCTCTTCATATTTGCACTATTTATTACAGGCTCAGTCATCCTATCAGGTCGGTTAACCAAATCAATATCTCTTATTCAAACCGGCTTGAAGAAAATTTCAAGAGGTGATATGAGAACAAAAGTACCGGTTACCAGCCGCGATGAAATTGGTTCTTTGGCCAATGCCTATAATAATATGGTTGAACGACTTGAAGAAGCTCAAAAAGAACTGCTAAAAGCAGAGCGTGAATCTGCATGGAAAGAGATGGCACAGCAGGTAGCACATGAAATCAAAAATCCGCTCACCCCAATGAAACTGAATCTTCAACACCTGCAACGGCAGTTGGAACAAAATCCGGATAAGGTCCTTGAGTTGAAACCTGTTATTGAAAAAACTGCCAACAATATAATCGGGCAGATTGAATCGTTGAACAAAATAGCCTCCGATTTTTCTAAGTTTGCTCAGCCTATCCGGGAACCCAAAGAGCAGGTTAATCTCACGGAACTTCTTGAATCTATTTCTGATCTGTACAACAATAAATCCACTGTTGTAGTAGATCTTCACCTGCCGGAACAAAACGTAAAAATCCAAGCTGTAAAAGATGAATTGCGCCGGGTTTTAGTCAACTTGTTAAAAAATTCAATTGAAGCTTGCGACGAGGAAAAAGCCTTCGTTAAAATCTCTCTTGAAAGAAGATCAAAAAATATTCTAATAAAAATATCTGATAATGGTACAGGCATTGATTTGGAGTCTCGTGAAAAAGTATTTGTGCCAAATTTTTCAACGAAATCGAGCGGTACCGGACTGGGACTTGCCATATCAAAGAAAATTGTAGAAGCTCACGGCGGCGATATTTGGTTCGAACCCAATAATGGAAAAGGAACTACATTTTTTGTAAAACTGCCTGTCAAATAAACACGCTTCTAATATTTTCCTGAACGAAAATAGCTCTCTCCTTTCTGCCAAAAAATTTGTACCATCTATGCCCTCCTATGGAAATGCCAGACCACTCATATCGCCAGCTAATCCGGAAAGAGATATCGAATTTAATGACAATTGGATTTCCGGTAATTATAGCTCAGCTCCTGCAAATGAGTATGAGTTTTGTGGACACTGTTATGGCCGGCCGCCTTTCACCGGAAGATCTTGCTGCCGTTGCTGTTGGTACGAGTATACTTATTCCTTTTGTAGTTCTTTGCCTTGGCAGTATGATGGGGGTTACTCCTATCGTGGCACAGAATGTTGGGGGGCGTAAATTATCAGTTATTGGAAAGAATGCACGGCAGGTTTTATGGCTCAGCCAAATTCTTGCACTTCCCAGTTTTTTCCTTCTTCGAAATCTCGATATTCTATTCGTTTGGATCGGTGTAACTGAAGATGTAATTCCTATTGCTTCGGGATATCTAACAGCAATTTCGTGGGGGATTTTTCCGCTTTATGCCTACGGGGGACTCAGAAATTTTAATGAAGGGTTGAGCGTTACTCGCCCGGCTATGTTCGTTGCCTTATTGGGAACATTGGTAAACATTCCGGCAAACTATGTTTTGATGTTTGGAAAATTCGGGTTACCACAACTGGGTGCAGTGGGAACAGGATACGCATCCTCCATCGTGTATACTGTAATGTTCATCGCCATGTTTGCATTTACATACAGTTACAAATCCTATCAACGGTTCGATATATTTTCAAAATTCCGGTTGCCAGAGTGGAAATATCTGTCTGAACTTCTGCGTATTGGAGTCCCCATCGGGATCAGTTCTACCATGGAAGTCTCGATGTTTGCTGCTGTAAGTTTAATGATCAGTACCTTAAGCGCCGTAGCCGTGGCCGGTCACCAGGTAGCTATAAATTTTGCGGCTATGATGTTTATGATTCCATTTGGATTGTCTGTTGCCATTACCGCACGCGTTGGGAATTCCATAGGGAGAAGACGTCCGGCCGAAGCCCGATTTCGGGGTTATGTAGGCGTTGGAGTGTGCAGTTGCATTATGGTACTTACAGCAATCTTTATTTTCCTGTTTCCTAATACAATTGCTTCTATCTACACCGATGATGCCGCCGTAAAAACCGTTGCTGTAGAATTACTCTTTTTTGCAGCCGTTTTCCAACTTTCTGATGGATTACAAGTTGCCGGTTTTGGTGCTCTTCGCGGACTCAAAGATACCAAAGTTCCTATGTTTGTAAATCTGTTTGCCTATTGGGTGATTGGAATTACGGTGGCGTACTATCTCGGTTTTATCTCTGATTATGGTGCGCCAGGTTTATGGATTGGTTTGATAACCGGATTAACCGTTGCCGGAATTCTGCACAATCTTCGATTTTATGCTCGAACAAAGTCAATGGGTGCTTAATTGTACAACGGGCAGTTTACACATCGAAGCTTTATGCGAAGTTAAGCCAGCCCGTTACTGACCAACGCAACTCCAGTGGGAAGTGTGGAACAGGATGCCTGAATAGCGTTCAAACACACAACCTCCCGTTCTGTATCATAAGAACAGATTGTGGTGCCGGACAAGCTGTCCGGCGTACAAGTACAACGGGCAGCTTGCCCGTTACTGACCAACGCAACTCCAGTGGGAAGTGTGGAACAGGATGTATGAATAGCGTTCAAACACACAACCTGCCGTTCTGTAACATAACAACAATTGTCGTGCCGGACAGGCTGTCCGGCGTACAAGTACAACGGGCAGCTTGCCCGTTACTGAAATACTCATACTATTTTTCCAAATAAGCGTTTTGGGGCTCATAATCGGATGATATCTCTCTTATCGTTTATTCCGGGAACCATAATCTGTGGAGCCAGACAAGCTGTCCGGTGTACATTTATTGAACGAAGCTCGCTTGTTTCAGATTAATAGTTTTAGTACATAGATTCAAATGACCGCTTAAAGTTAACTCTATGAAAAATTCCGTGTATATCCATCAAATAGAAACCGCCGTTCCGAGGCATTCTTTCAAACAAGAAAAACTCCGGGAGATTATGAAAGATGTAGTGGGTACAACAGAACGGGAAAAACGAATCATCCACCACCTCTATGCCAATTCCGGAATTGATACCCGATACTCCGTCATTGATGACTTTAGCAACAGAGATACGCCCGCACTCTTTTTCAACGGACAGGGAGCTACGCCCGGAACCAAAAGCCGGAATGATCTCTACATTAAACAGGGCCGAAAACTCTTTGTTGAAGTGGCCAAAAAACTTCTAAAAAACTCCTCATTTAAAACACAGGATATTACACATATTATCACCGTTTCCTGCACTGGTTTTTATGCCCCTGGTCCCGATTTCGATATTATCCAATCTCTTGGATTAGATCCATCCATCCAGCGCTATCACTTGGGGTTTATGGGATGTTATGCTTCGATTCCGGCTTTAAAAATGGCTCAGCAGTTTTGTTCAGCCGATAAGGATGCTACTGTTCTCATTGTTTCAGTTGAGCTCTGTTCAATCCATTTCCAGGCAAATTCAAAAATGGATAATCTGCTCTCATCCACCGTTTTTTCTGACGGCGGCGGCGGTGCAATTATCAGCCGCAGAACACCAGAAGATTCTCATTTCAGACTTGATGGTTTTGCCTCTTCCATCAACAAAAAAGGAGAGGATGACATGGCCTGGTCGATTGGAGATAACGGCTTCAATATGATTTTATCGAGCTACATTCCAGATCTTCTCAAAGAAGGAATGGACGATTTTCTTCTTGATGTGATGAATCAATTTCAGATCACTCATAATAAAATTGAT
This sequence comes from Balneolaceae bacterium, assembly GCA_034521495.1. Classification (NCBI taxonomy): domain Bacteria; kingdom Pseudomonadati; phylum Balneolota; class Balneolia; order Balneolales; family Balneolaceae; species Balneolaceae bacterium. The sequence goes on along the minus strand of JAXHMK010000009.1, from coordinate 489,643 downwards.
CAGTGGGCAATACATCCCGGTGGCAGGGCCATTCTTGATAAACTGGAATCTTCAACATCTGTACCCAAAGGGAAAATGGGATCATCAAGAAGTGTATTATCCAATTTTGGAAATATGAGCAGTGCAACGATCTTGTTTGTGCTTAAAGAGTTGATGAACAAAAACTCAGAAAAAAAAGAGGAGAAAACTCTGGCGATGGCTTTTGGGCCGGGTTTAACACTCGAATCAGCCCTTCTTACAAAAATAACTCCCTGAACCATGTCTTTTTTTCTGAAAGAACGGAAGGAGCATCTCAGGGAAAAAATGGATCAGCCGAATTGTAATAAAGTGCTTTTGTTTAACACCTATCAACAGTTTTCAACTATTAATCGCCTGATTTCTGGTTGGCAGCATATCTACAGAAACCACATTCGGCCAGTTCTCAGTGATTCCTCAAAAAAATATTCATTGTTAGATATTGGATGTGGCGGCGGGGATATTATCAAAATGATTGACCGGCTTGCCAAGAATGATGGAATTAAACTTCAGATCACAGGAATTGAGCCGGATGGACGGGCTCTTGAATATCTTTCTGATCAAAAATGGCCTGAAAATATCTCGTTTATAAATGCCACCTCGGATGATCTGGCCCGGGAAAACAGATCGTTTGATATCGTTATATCGAACCACCTAATGCATCATTTGAAGGAACCTGAGCTCAAGACCGTATGTGAGGACGCCCAAAAACTTGTCTCAAAAAAAGTGATCTTTAATGATATCGAAAGAAGTGATTTTGGGTATGCCTCATTCAAAGTAGTTGCCACTCCATTTTTTCGAAACAGTTTTATCGTGGAAGATGGGCTCACATCTATTAAACGAAGCTTTAAAAAAGAGGAGCTAAAACGGGCACTGCCCAAAAGTTGGCAAGTTCATCGTCAGTTTCCGTTCCGGTTATTGGCACTCTACGAGCGCTCTTAAAATATGAGTAAACCCGAAACAGATATTATCATTGTGGGCGGCGGTCCGGTTGGATTGTACCTGGCCGGGCGATTGATTCAGCATGACATCTCTTGCAAAGTTCTTGAAAAAAGGACTGAGATTGATAAACACTCCAAATCTCTGGGCATTCACCCGGTTTCTCTCGAACTATTTGAGAAAGCTGGAATTGTTGATTCTTTTTTGGACGAGGGTCTAAAAATTAAAAAGGGAATTGCATACTGGAATTCTGAAAAACTCGGGGAGATTTCGTTTGAAACCTGTCCCCCACCCTTCTCCTTTATTTTAGCTATCCCCCAATGGAAAACGGAAGCCATTCTGGAAGATTGGGTTCAAAAGTTCGACGAAAATGTTTTGATTCGCGGAGCGAGAGTTGATCAGATCAATCAAAAAGAAGAATCTGTTGAAGTTTTATTCAATCGAAATGGAATCCAAAGCTCTCTGAAATCCCGGTTACTCATCGGCTGTGATGGGAAAAACAGCTCTGTTCGAAGTTCTTTGGGCATCAGATTCATAGGCGAAGCCTACCCGGATTGTTACATCATGGGAGATTTTGAGGATAACACCGAATTCGGCTCTGATGCTGCCGTTTATCTTCATCAGAATGGTTTGATTGAGTCGTTTCCTCTTCCGAATCATCAACGGCGATGGGTGGTAAAAACGGATGATTACATTGATGAGCCTACCCCGGCACAACTGAGATTACTCATCAAACAAAGAATTCAACACTCGCTTTATGAGTCTGAGAATTTTATGATGAGCAGCTTTGGCGTTCAGCAGTACTCAGCAGAAACATATCATCAAAATAATGTTATGCTTGCGGGGGATGCAGCTCATGTTGTGAGTCCTATTGGCGGACAGGGTATGAACCTCGGCTGGTTGGATGCGGACGATGCGGTTTCTACACTTCAAAAAGCTTTGAACGATTCATCGAAACAAACTGCACTCTTTTCTAATTACTCAAAACAAAGGAAGAAAATTGCCAAACAGGTTGCCAGGAGAGCAGAAATTAATATGCATCTCGGGCGGAAAAAAACCTCTAATTTATTTTACAAAACGATACTTAAAGTTGTACTCAACACAAGATTAAACAGTCATTTAGCCAATATTTTCACGATGAGAGGACTGGGGAGCTGGTGGGTTTGAACTTTGAGAGAATGCGGCTAAAGCCACACGATTTTGCGTTCTATTTTGAGGCTATCCAAAAAAGATGTCATTCTGAACTCGATTCAGAATCTCCACTCTTTAACTAAGTTTGGAGATACCGGATCGGGGTCCGGCATGACAAAAATGAGTTTATATGCTTAAAGAACATTCTTTTTGGACAGCCTCTAATGGATTCAAGCAACAGGTCGAAATAGTAAAAAAGCTCATACTAAATTTAAAAGATATAACCTTTAAATTTGATTGAGACCAATCAATTACCGTCTGCTTTAGCTGACGGAAGATGAGCTTTTAAAGTTAAAATGGCTTTGTACAGTTCCAGGCTGAACCCTGCTACATTTATCGTATCGCCCTCACCCCAACCCCTCTCCCGCCGCGGGAGAGGGGCGAAGGGGAGAGGGAGAAACAACGGTCTGTGCCAAGAGATTGACTTTTTTTGTTTGTCAGGCCGCTAAACAGATACGTGGCTTTAGCCACATCAAGAGTAATTGCTAATTCTTTGATAGCGCAAGCGTCTGGTTCAGGAGCTCTTCTATTGTCGTTTGGATATTCTGTCCCAACGATTCGAAATCAGAATGACTCATTCAAAAACAATCGTCTTATCCTTGAAGATAAACACTCGGTTTTCGAGAACTAATTTGAGCGATTTCGCCAATACATTTTTTTCGATATCGCGTCCGGCCTGGGCCATTCCTTCAGCTGTAAAAGTGTGATTGACGGGAATGACATCCTGGACAATAATCGGCCCTTCGTCCAAATTTTCAGTAACAAAATGAGACGTGCTTCCAATGATTTTTACTCCTCTTTCAAACGCCTGCTGATAGGGAGAGGCCCCAATAAAGGCCGGTAAAAATGAGTGATGAATATTGATAATTCGATAGGGATAATGTTTGATAAACTCCGGCGTAAAAATCCTCATATATTTAGCGAGCACAAGATATTCGGGCTTATAATCATCAAGAGATGCTAAGATTTTTTGTTCATGTTCTTCCCGCGAACAATCCTCGGCTGAGATATGGTGGTAAGGAATATTGAAGGATTCAGTCAGACCCCTTAAATGATTGTGGTTACTGATAACCGCTTTCACATCGCAGGGAAGTTCATTATCAGCATTTCTAAGGAGCAGATCCCCCAGACAGTGGGTTTCTTTCGTTGCCAGAATTACGACCGATTTTTTTCGAATGGCTGAGAGACGAATATTCGCATCATCAGGTAAAACCTCGTTTAATTTCTTACTAAACGGTTCCTCAGGATAACTTCCCTCCAGAACAGTTCTCATAAAAAAATACCCGGATTTAGAATCTACATACTCGTGGTTACTAATGATGTTTAAACCCAGATCATAAATCACCTTTGTGATGTTATACACCAGTCCTTTTGCATCCGGACAATCGATAAGAACAATTTGATTTGGCATTTTTTTCCTAACAAAAAAAAACCGGGATAGCATTTCCCGGTATATTAGAATATTAGTCTTAAATGACCTTGAAGCGTCTGCAGGTCCTTCAAGGTCATGAATTTATAAGAATCAGAACGCTTCAAGGAGTTCCACTTTGTTGCAGACGCTTGAAGGTTCTTCTAAATCTAACCCCTCTATTTCTTATCCTCTTCCACGTAATCCCGGAGAACTTTGTGCAGAATTCCACCGTTTCGGTAGTAATCTACTTCAACAGGAGTATCGATTCGGCAATCGGTCGTAAACTCAATCTCCGTACCGTCTTCTTTAGTTGCGGTAACTTTAATTTCGTCACCTGCTTTCACGTCATCATCTACATGGATATCAAATGTTTCAGTGCCATCCAACCCAAGGCTGTCGGCAGAGTCGCCCTCTTTGAATTGAAGGGGAAGTACGCCCATCTGGATCAGATTTGAACGGTGAATTCGCTCATAAGAAACAGCAATGACACATTCTACTCCTAAGAGATCAGTACCTTTGGCAGCCCAGTCTCGTGATGAGCCTGTTCCATACTGAGTACCGGCCAATGCAACCAACGGCGTATCTGATTCTTTATATTTCAAAGAAGCATCAAAGATCGTCGTGATCTCACCTGTCGGATGGTATTTCGTGAAGCCACCCTCTTTTCCGGGGGCCAGTTGGTTTTTGAAACGTACATTTGCAAATGTACCGCGGGTCATTACACGGTCATTGCCACGACGTGAGCCGTAAGAGTTAAAGTCTTTTTCCTCAACCCCATGCTCTTTCAAATACTTTCCGGCGGGAGAATCTTCTTTGATATTTCCGGCCGGAGATATATGGTCTGTTGTAATAGAATCGCCCACTTTAACCAACACTCTGGCACCTTTTATAGGCTCAATAGGTTCAGGTTCTTCACCCATTCCAATAAAGAAGGGGGGTTCCTGGATATAAGTGGATTTATCATCCCACTCGAACAGTTCACCGCCTTTCACTGGAATTTTCTCCCAGGTTTCAGATTCAAAAATATCGCTGTACATCTTCTCAAACAGCTCCGGACGAATAGCACTGTCCAGGTGTTCAGCAATCTCTTCCGTTGTAGGCCAGATCTCTTTCAAATATACATCGTTGCCGTCTTTATCTTTTCCGATCGGCTCATTAGAAAGATCAATATGGACCGTTCCCGCCAAAGCATAAGCCACAACCAACGGTGGTGATGCCAGATAATTTGCTTTCACGTATGGGTGAATTCTTCCCTCGAAGTTACGATTTCCGGAAAGAACACCGGCCACAATCAGATCTCCTTCCTTCACAGCTGCTTCTACCGGTTCAGGAAGAGGTCCCGAATTCCCTATACATGTGGTGCAGCCATATCCAACGAGGTTAAAACCGAGATTGTCCATATACTCAGTAAGACCCGCTTCTTTCAGATACTCAGTTACCACACGAGATCCGGGGGCCAGAGAGGTTTTTACATACTCAGGAACTTTCAATCCTCGTTCATATGCTTTTTTAGCTACAATACCCGCACCCAGCATCACACTTGGATTCGATGTATTTGTACAACTTGTGATCGCAGCAATCACCACGTCACCATGTTTCATCTCGATCTCCTGGCCATTCTTATAGATCCCTTTATTTGCCAGTTTTTCCTGCGTAAGGCTAAAACCCATTGTTGGATCATCACTGGTCAACGACTTTTCAAAAGTATTCTTCATATTACTGAGAATAATCCTGTCGTGAGGCAATTTTGGTCCTGCAAGCGAAGTTTCAACTGTACTTAGATCCAGTTCCAGAGTTGAGGAAAAATCAGGATCAGCCGTATCATCCGTTCTGAAAAGTCCCTGTGCCTTCGTATAATGTTCAACTAAATCCACAAGTTCTTCATCCCGGCCTGTACGTTTCATATATCGCAAAGACTCTTCGTCAACCGGAAAGAAACCCATCGTAGCACCGTATTCCGGCGACATGTTTGCAATTGTTGCCCGATCAGGCAAGCTCATATTACTGATTCCATCGCCGTAAAATTCTACAAATTTACCTACCACGCCGTGTTTACGGAGCATCTCTGTAACTGTCAACGTTAAGTCTGTTGCAGTAACTCCTTCGCGAAGAGCACCCGTCAGTTTCATTCCTACAACTTTGGGCACCAGCATGGAGATCGGCTGTCCAAGCATCGCCGCTTCCGCTTCAATACCGCCAACACCCCAGCCAAGAATTCCAAGGCCGTTAATCATCGTAGTGTGAGAATCAGTACCTACCAGTGTATCCGGGTAAGCAACGGTAGATCCATCCTCTTCCTCACGCGTAAACACTCCTTTCGCCAGGTATTCAAGATTCACCTGGTGAACAATTCCGCGTCCCGGAGGAACCACACGGAAATTATCAAACGCTTCTTTACCCCACTTCAGAAATTGGTAGCGTTCGTTGTTACGCTCCATCTCTTTTTCCACGTTAAACATTAAGGCAGCATCGCGGCCAAACATATCTACCTGAACGGAGTGATCAATCACTAAATCCACAGGAACCTGGGGGTTAATGGATGTTGGACTTCCACCCATTCGTTTCATGGCAGATCGGAGTGCGGCGAGATCAACTACAGCCGGAACCCCGGTAAAATCCTGTAAAACTACTCTTGATGGTTTGAAGGGAATCTCTCCTTCCGGATTCTTGGCATTAAAATTTGCCAACAGCTTAATGTCGTCTTCTGTAATTGCAAAGCCATCGTACTCCCGAAGTACAGCTTCCAACAAAATCTTAATCGTAAATGGCAGTTTACTGATGTTGCCGTAGCCAAGCTCTTCCAGTTTTTTGAGACTATAAAGGTGAGCCTCCCCCGATCCTGTATTAAATGCTACTTTCGTTTGCGATAGTGGATTCTTGGATGTCATAAATTCCTCAGTTGATTTTCAACAGGTTTAAAATTTCTTTTGAGTCTTTAAAAATAAGGGTTTTTTGATTCAGTTTCTTTATAAATAAGCTCAATGAACTTGATTGGTGAGTGATGATTATGCTTTTTCCCGACTTCGCAAGAACTCTTCATACATCTGTTTTGGATTGATCATCGAAAGAGAGTGATCTAAACGAGTGTAAACAGAATTTAATTTATTTCTTTATTCTTAGCAGTAAGGTAGCCGGACAATCTGATTTTTTTGGTCAAGATGTTTTTATTGGTAATCCTTTTGTCGATCTACTCATAGTCTTCGCTGTGCCCTCTTCTTTTCCTACGTTTATAGAGCTAAAATTACTCTCATAATCATAGGTCATGCCCTCACCTTCAAGCCGGTATGATTTGTTTAAGGCTTCTTGCTGAATCTTGAAGTGGTTGGCGAGATTTCGAATCACCTTTTTCGACATCCTCTTTTTGTAATTGAGAATCTCTGAGATCGTGCTTTTACCTACGCCCGCTACTTCAACTAAATCTGTTTGCTTCAAACCTTTATCTTCCATCAACGATTTAATAAACTCTACAGGGTCCATTTCTGGCACTGAATTGTGCTTATCATCCCAGTCTCGAATCAACAAGTAGAGTAACTCATATTCATCAATTGCATCTTGACTATCCAAGCCATTACTCACCAATTCCTCAAGTCGATCAGCGTATTCAAGATACTGATCGTCACTTTTAATCACTTTGTATTTCATTGTTTTCCCCTTAACCCTTTAAAACTTTTCAACTGTATACTGTTTATCTTGATTGTTTAACGCATCATACTCCGCGTGAGTACCAATCCATTTTACAAATAATGTTACCGTTTCAATGGTATCATTAAAGTAATAGGAGCAAATGATCCTATAATCATTTCCGCCTACATCAAAACAGATACGATCGCTATTCTTACCCAGTATATCTACATTTTTCCGACCAAGCAGGTTTACAAAATCTTGTGGCTTGTTTACATCAGCCTTTTTTATTATTTCAACCCACCGTTCAAACGCACCAGCTGATGTAGCATGTTTTGTCGCATAATCCAGTACTGTTTTTTCTTTAATCAGATGTACTCTCATATCATAACGGCACTAAGCTACAAAAAAGTTCGCAATTTGCGAACATGTGTGATTTATATAACTTTTATCCATTCTAACTCCCCTCCAAAACCTCACCCACCAACCCCTTCACCAACCGTTCATTCACCGCTTGGCGCTGCTGCAGTTGGGCTTTGAAGCGGTCGCAGATGGCAAAGAGCTCTTCGATGCGCTGGACAATGCGGTGTTGTTCTTCGAGTGGAGGTAGTGGAAAACTGAGTTTTTAATTTTGGTTATTGTCAATGCATTATATGCTGATCCTGTAGCACTCTACTCCATAATCTGGATTGTAGAAAATTTCAGAACTTATTTAGATAGATCAGAATATCGATTCAATAGTATAACACTATCAATTTTGAACAGAATATCGTCTTTAAGTATTATTCACAGATCATTCTCCACAGTACTTCCTATCGTACCCTTCCAATACATGCTATCAGTATATCTCCAGCTTTTGGCATTCCGATGTATCTTTTGAACTTCTCAGTATCTTCTCTTATGATACATATTCGAGTTATCAAAATCCACCTTCCTATCTCCAATATCTTTAGATCGCAAAAAAGGTACTCCATCATTTACATAATCCTTTGGATTATATGTACTCCGTCTTTAACTTGAAGCTACATTTATCTGACCAATCTTACACCACTCCCAACTCTCCGGTATCTCAAACGGAATCTCATCTTCTTTAACCGGCGGCAGATCCTTCGGCTTCCGAATTTCTCCCTCATCATACAACCGCTGTTTCTCAGCTTCGATCTTTTTGAGGAGTTCAGCTGCGGGTTCGTTGTTGGGGTTTTGGGGGACGAGCCTTCCGCGGACGGCCTCGTTCAGGATGTTCTTTTTGAGGTTGTCGATAGCCTCCGGGGTGTGGTAGAGGGTGTCGAAGTTGGAGGTGATGAAGCTCCAGGCGGATTTGGAGGCTTCGGCATCCGGGGCTTGTTGCACTTCGGCATTGACGGCCAACTGCAGCTTCTCATCCAGTTTGGTTTGCCGGTTTAGCTTTGCTTCCAGCTCATCCACTTCCGCAAACAGGGATTCTATTTTTTGAACAATGCGGTGTTGTTCGGCGAGTGGAGGGAGTGGAATGACTTCAAGTTCTTTTTAAAACTTTATAATGACGCCCATAACCTCTGTCTCTTAATGGAGCCTGATATATAAACCAATAAAAAAATTTAGCATTGATTAAAATAGGACGAAGATATCTTTATGCCATCTGCACCTGCTATAAAATCTAAAATCAACTATATTTTACTTCACAGGTGTGATCACCAAAGATCACTAAATCCCGAGGTAATCTTAATATAATTTACTTTCATTATCAGCAATAACTCCCGATAAATGACTGCCCCAAATCAGTTCATCTGGATAAACTGGCATTCATCCTCGAAATCCTCTTTATAACTTTGTGCCCGGAAGTGGATATCACATCAACTATGGATGTGAAATTAATGTCCAAAGCCAATTATTTGGCATAGTCTTCGAAATCACATTCATCTAATAACTTTGGCTTTCTTTAGGTTTCCTAATTTCACCTTCTTCGTAAAGCCGTTCTTTCTCTGCCTCAATCTTCTTCAACAACTCCGAAGCCGGTTCATCATTGGGATCTTGGGGAACCAGTTTTCCGCGAACGGCCAGTCCCAGGATGAGGGAGCGGAGTTCGGTCAGCCCTTCGGCGGTGTCTATGACGACGTTAAATTCGTCCAGTAGGTCGGTTAGGTTCATGTTTTGTCTCCTCTGTTTTCCACCTCTCCCGGCCCTCTCCTCGAGGAGAGGGTGTGGATTTCTGGCTTGTAATATGAATTTCAGCAGAATCTATTGATTGCCCACGAAAGCCCCTCTCCTGCTGGAGAGGGATTTGGGGAGAGGTTTTTCTGAGTCGAGTAACTAACTCCTTCAGTTCCACTAAAACCTCATCTATATTTTTTAAAATTCGCTCATTCGAAAAACGAACTACAGAATACCCGTATCGTTTCAGCTCTTTCGTCCGCTCGCTATCGTAATATGTTGCATCATCTTCTTCGTGATACTCGCCATCCACTTCCACAATCAGTTTTAATTTGTGGCAATAAAAGTCTGCTATAAATTCCAAAATCGGATGCTGCCTTCTAAACTTCATATTTAAAAAACGCCGAGCACGCAGATGTTCCCAGAGAACTTTTTCTGCTTTGGTCATGTCTCGGCGTAACTGACGGGCGTACTTAAACTGATGCGGCTCCGCACCGGCGTGGAGAGGGAGTTTTGGCGATTTCTTGCCCTTTTCGTCCTCACCTCCGGCCCTTCTTCCACGGGAGAGGGGAGCGCTATGTTTTTGATCATCTGCCATAGATAGATTTAAAACCATTAAATTACTGTTAACCAAAAGCGAAGTGCTCACAAGAGCACTTCTGCCCTCTCCTCGAGGAGAGGGTTGGGAGAGGTGTTTTACGCTAAGGTCTCCTTCAGCTCATTCAGCAACGAACGACTCAGATTTCTGAATCTCTTCATTCAGACTATTCCGCTTGGCCAGCAAAGCCTCTACATCGTAACTCTGATTTTCCTCGGAGTTCGGGTTCTTTATATCGAGGTTGTAATTCCGCTTCTCGATTTCTTCGGTGGTTACCTTCCAGGCCTGATCGGTTTCTTTGCGGTCATTCCCACCACTCTTTTCTACATCAAACTCCTCAATGCGGATGGGTTTGGTTTTGGAGTAGCTCTTGTAGCCTTCGGGATAGCGGTGTTCAAAATACCACACCTCATCGGTGGAGCCGCCTTTCTCAAAAAACAGCAAATTGGTGTTGATGCTGGTGTAGGGCGCAAACACGCCTTTGGGCAGGCGCACGATGGTATGCAGGTTATTCTCCTTCAGCAGTTTTTCCTTGATGCGGGTTTTCACGCCTTCCCCAAACAGAAATCCGTCGGGAAGTACCAGGGCGCACCGGCCATCTTCTTTCAGCAGGCGCATGATGAGCACCAAAAACAGGTCGGCCGTTTCCCGCGTCTGAAACTGTGCCGGAAAGTTCTTTTCGATGCCGTCTTCTTCCTGTCCGCCAAAGGGAGGATTGGTCAGCACCACATCCACGCGGTCTTTGGCTTTGTACTCGTTGTACGGCTTGTTGAGGGTGTTATCCCGCCGGACCTTCGGCACATCAATGCCGTGCAAGATCAGGTTGGTGGTGCAGAGCATGTGCGGCATCGGCTTTTTCTCCACGCCCTGAATATTCTCCTGAAAGGCTTTCAGATCCTCAATGGATGACGACTGCTCCTTCATATGCTCGATGGCATCCACCAGGAATCCACCCGTTCCGCACGCCGGATCAAACACCGTTTCCCCGATCCTGGGATCGATCATCTGCGTCATGAATTTGGTGACCGCACGGGGCGTGTAATACTCCCCGGCATTGCCCGCACTTTGCAGGTCCTTCAGGATCTTCTCGTACAGATCGTTGAACTGATGGCGGTCGTCCTTCTTGTTGAAGTTGATCTCATTCAGCTTGTTCACCACCTGCCGGAGCAGCGTCCCCGATTTCATGTAGTTGTAGGAATCCTCAAAAATGGATTTCACCACAAAGGCCAGCCGGGGACTCTTCTCGTCCAGCTCCATCTCCTTCATCTCCTTGAACAGCTCATCGATGAACTCCAGCAGGGCATCCCCGGTGATTCCCTCTTCATCATGCGCCCAGTTGCGGTACCGGTACTTTTCTGGGATGGGAGACTCATAGTCATCGGTCATGAGCTCCTGCTCGGTTTCGTAATCATCAAAAACCTTCAGAAACAGCATCCATCCAAGTTGAGAGATCCGCTGCGCATCGCCGTCAACTCCGGCACCTCTTCTGCGCATAAATTGTCTTGAATGGATATCCGATCCGTGTCGGATAATGGACAGATTTAGGGGTTCGGGAGTGAAACATTTTACGAACCATTGAATTTGACGACGTTATAAGGCTCATCAATCAATCTTGACAGCATAACTGTGGTTTCTCTTCTTCACGGTTAAGGAACTGGCTCAATTCTGTAATTAACTGAAGCATTGAACGTCTGATAATTGTCGCTTCGGCAAGTCCCCCGTCTTGCTGACCATAGCTTGACTGACAGACAAAACATAGCTAATGACTTCAAGCCTGCGTGGAGTAATAAGGCCTATAAGAGCATTACGTATTAGAAATTGCTTCTTTTAGACTGCTCATTCGTATTTGCACCTCCAGGTAACCTATAACCATCCACACTTGTGCATCTAATTTCTTCTGAGACAAGCTTCGACGCCGTACCTAGCAAATTAGCAAGCTTCTCAGCTACTGCGACGCCATCACTGCTCATGACTTAGTAAAAATGCTGATAACAGCTGCATGTCAATACATTTCTAAAATCAGAAGTCGTCTTGCAAGTAATACTATCTTTAGTCTTCTATATATTCATTTCCTCCCTTTGATTGAATTAGTCCCTCCTGAAAAATTTACATTTCCAGATCTATCATCTGCAGAACTTCTTTGACATACTCATCGTTTTTTTTAACACTATGCTATCGTCAGTCAGGTTAAGTAGTCCTTAATTCGTCTATTGCTTTATTTAAATCGTAATCTGAAATCCAGAATTGTAGTTTGGAATTTGCTACTTGGCATGATTCAATACGTCTAATACAATCCTTATTAGACTATCTGATAGCTTTGTAACTTTTCATCAGCATCAATACCATCTTGTATAGGAATCGAACCTTGGCTTACAGCAATCATCATTTTTGCCAAACTGAATTAATAGAAAGGATTTACCTGATCCTCGTCGTCCATGTATCAATTTGATGCTGTTCTAATTAAATCTACCAATGTTTCCACCTACATCTATATATATGGTTTTATGATTAGGACGAATCCGAAAGAGTCTTTAATCTTATCTCTTAGTCTGGATACTTTTTCATTATTAAGTTTCATTATGCTGATTTATAAAGCTCATCCTCAATCTCATGAATCGCTTTCAGGTATTCATCTTTTCCGCCAAATTCCTGAATAATCTCCATCGGTGTACCCATATTATTGAAAGGATCTAAGCGAAGAATATTCATATCTTCCAGGTTTTCGAGGCCTTCATCTTCGTACTTATCCAAGCAGAGCTTCCAGTACATTCTTTAGCAGTTCCCGAATATTTTCCAAAATAGTTTCGCTTCTTCACATTATTTGCCCGTTCTTGTCGGGTAAGGGGAGGTTGTTCAAAGGCTACATGGCAAATCAGATCAAACGGATCGAGGTCTTTATCTACCTCTTTCTTGAGTTCTGAAAATACAACTCCGGTTTCTTCCAGTTCTTCGACGATGGCTTGCTTCTTCTCGGAGTCCTTCCACTTGCGGAGAAATTCATCCAGAGAGCCATATTTCTCATTAATTTTCTTGCGGGAATAATCTTTCAGAGATTCCGTGACCAACTTCCCGTCATCATCATAATACTGAACCCGTTGATTCAGGAGTTTTACTTCTACATTGTCTACATAGAATCTGCGAACATCGCCATCGGTTATTTCACCACCATCGTCTTCCCATTCATATCCATCTTCATGTATTTCAGGAGAATCGGGATAATTACCGAGCGGCTCTTCCTCTTCTTGTGGCGGAACGGGAGAATCATTGGGACCAAATTCTGATGCTTGTACCGGTTCTCCATCAAAGTCCGGATCGGCAAAGTGGCGGGTTACATTTCGGAAATCCATGATGGTGAAATACATCTTCCCGTAATCTTCACTGATGCGGGTTCCCCTTCCAATAATCTGCTTGAATTCCGTCATGGAACCAATATTCGCATCCAGAACGATGAACTTACAGGTGGGAATATCTACGCCGGTGGTCAGCAGTTTTGATGTCGTGGCAATAACCGGATAGCTTTCTTCTTCATCCATAAAGTTATCCAGCTCCATCTTTCCCGCTTTTTCATCACCCGTAATTCGCATCACGTATCGGCTATCCTTGTTCACCAGGTCTGCATTCAGGTTGACCAGTGCCTGCCTCATTCGTTCCGCATGATCAATATCAATACAGAAAACAATGGTTTTGGCATATCGGTCGGTCTCTTTGAGGAATTCCGTGACTTTTCGGGCAACCAACTCCGTTCGTTTTTCAAGAATCAATTCTCGGTCATAATCTTTTTGGTTGTATTCACGATCCGGTACGATGTTACCATACTTATCGACAAATCCATCCTCCGGCCGCCAGCCTTCAGCGTCTTTATCAATGGTAAACCGCACCACTTTGTAAGGTGCAAGAAATCCATCTTCAATTCCTTGTTTCAGAGAGTAGGTATAGATCGGCTCACCAAAATAGTGGATGTTGGAAACCGTATTCGTTTCTTTCGGAGTAGCAGTTAAACCGATGTGAGTAGCGCTGTCAAAATATTCCAACACTCTGCGCCAGGCTGAATCGGCTGCTGCACTCCCGCGGTGACACTCATCAATAATAATCAGATCAAAGAAATCCCTGGAGTACTCTTTGAAGACATCCGAATAATCTTCATTTCCGGTCACTGCCTGATACAATGCAAAATAGATTTGATGAGCCTTGCTAACCTTTCCCCGCTGAATTTTATGAACCACATCTTTCAGCGAACCAAAGTATTTACGGATGGGATCATCCACCAGGATATTTCGGTCAGCCAGGTAAAGAATTCGTTTGTTCTCACCGGCTTTCCAGATTCTCCATATGATTTGGAAGGCTGTCAATGTTTTGCCGGTACCAGTTGCCATGACCAATAAAATTCGATCCTGGCCTTTCGCAATCGCCTCCACTGTTCGGTTCACAGCTATTTCCTGGTAATAGCGAAGAGTTCGGCCATCTTGCTCAAAGTGATAGGGCTGCTTAACCAGTTTCTCCTGCTTATTGTCGAATCCTTTATAGTTACAATAGCGTTGCCACAACTCTTTTGGAGAAGGAAACTGCTCCATTGTCAATTCAGTCTCAATGGAACCTTCCGTCTTTGTGCGGTCATGTTCTAAAAAGCCCGATCCATTGGAGCTGTAAACAAACGGTATATCCAGAATATCGCCATAATCCAAAGCCTGCTGCATTCCGGCACCAATAGAATGATTGTGATCTTTGGCCTCAATGACAGCGAGTGGAATTCCTCTTTTGTAATAGAGAATATAATCGGCCTTCTTTCCTGTTTCTCTTGACGCAACCGATCCCCGAACCCGAATCCGGCCATCAGTAAAATACTTCTCCTCGCGAATCTGTTTATGCAGATCCCAACCGGCATCCATCAATGCAGGTGTAATGTATTTGGTTCGAATGTCAGTTTCCGAAAGCTCCGATCGATTCATAGCGTACCCTTCAAGTAGTTCTTTGAGGCTTTAATATACAAGAAGTTAGGAAAAGTGGAATATTAACCCCCTTCTGCCAACAAATCGATGAACTACCTATTCACCGGCAGATCTATTATTGAACTTAATACCCCGCATTCTTAAACTCCTCGAGCATCGCGGGTCGATTGGAGTACTGCCGTTTCAAAATATCTGCCAACTCATATGCCTCTTCAACTCCTCCCAAACCTTTCATTCGGTCAAAATATCCGCAAGTTGTCCGATAGTATTTTCGCCCGGTGTGATTCTCCATATACTGTAAGATGGCCTCCCGGTACAGTTCCATCAACTCTTCATAATAGTGCTTCTTCAGCCAGTGGTCGTATTCTCTGATTGTTTCCAACCTTGAATATTTCCGCACAAAATCGAGGAGCTTTTTCCACTGTTTTTCCTCAATATAGATAGCAGGAATAATGGATGGAGCAAACCACGTAGTATTCTGATTTCCTCTTATTTTTTTGAGTATGGATTGATGCGTTTTCTCCCACTCCTCTTTCTTATACAATGTTTTTAGCCGTTTGTACCAATCGATATTTTTAGTAGAAAACAGGAGTTCTTTGGCATATTTACGCTGTTTCTTGATGTCGTTTTCTGCCTCTGCTGCTTTCAGTAACCATTGAGTCCACTGGTTATTTGAGAAACCAGAATACTTGGATGTTTGCTTCCCTTCCCTGGCCAGTGTTTTTACAGTTTCGAGGTCTTCATCTTCCCAGGCTTGCTCAATCAGTTTCGTTCTGATTCCAGGCAGATCTTTATGTTGTTCGAGGAGTTTGTTTATCTTTTCATTTTCACCCAGTGTTTGATACAGTTCTATCAATTTTGAAATCAACCGCTCTTTCCTGTAGTTACCGCTGCCGGAGAATGTATTGACCTGATGATTTGACTGAATACAATCAAGTAATAATCGTTCGATACGCTTGTTTTGATCAGAATGGCTTGCCATAGCGATCGCCAAATCAAGAAAATTATTGAACCGGTCTCCACGGCCGCTGCTCTGCTTTCGTGCATTTGAAATGCCATATTCAAACAGGTCATTCTTAACCTGTTTATTCGCACCCGACTCGGCAATCCAAAAAAGTGTCTCAAATGCAGAGTCAACCAACCCCCAGATACTTCCATCCGAATCGTATATATAGTCCATCGATGCTTCTGCTTCTTCGATCATGGCTTTGCAGATGGATATTGCCATTTCCAGATCTCC
Organism: Balneolaceae bacterium; assembly: GCA_034521495.1. Taxonomy (NCBI): domain Bacteria; kingdom Pseudomonadati; phylum Balneolota; class Balneolia; order Balneolales; family Balneolaceae; species Balneolaceae bacterium. The sequence continues at coordinate 473,552 of JAXHMK010000009.1, read as the reverse complement.
GGATTCCAGGTACTGTTTTGCTTTCTCTAACAGATCAACCAGGATATCATAATTTTCCTGTGTATCAACCCACATATCTCCATATCCCTGATCATCATAATCGTAGTAATAATCATCGTATTGATGCTGTTCAAAGGGAGCCAGTAAATCCCGGATTATCTCTTTGTAATCATCGGAGGTTTCAGCTTCCTTCAGCGAAGAGAATCGCATCTTGAATCGTGAGCGTAAATTTCGGTCTTTCAACAGAATTTCTTTTAGATATGCCCGGAGATCGTCCTGAGAAATTTGTGACATCAAAGCGTCAAGTTCCTGTTCAACCGTTTGACCGGTATCTATTGTAGAGAGTGATTGTTCCGGTTTGATCTTGCCATACTCATCCGATTCAAAAAACTGATTTCGCAGATCGAACAAAACCGCTACAATATGTTTACAAATGGGGCCATGATCATACGGGCAGTTACAAGAAGCCAGACAGATCTCAAAATCGTCATTTATCTGAACATCCACAGTATAAAGATGGCTTCCTTCAACTTCGGCAATCCATACATTTTTTTTAATCTGCTCAAGATCCGTTACAGAACCATATTTATAATAACTTTGCCCCCTTGATGTGATGGTTGAATCCACCCATTTTTCAAAATCTTGAAGCATCCATTTTTCATTTTCTTTACTCATATATCTATATCAACTGGATTTAAAATAATCAATAACCTTCGCCTCAGTCAGAGATTCGTTTTTGGAAGAACTGTCTAATAAATATGCATAGAGAAAGCCTCTTTAAATCAAGAAATTTTGGCAGTCGTTTATTCATGCCTCCAGAAAAGAGAAAACCGATCCTGAGTGAGTTTTCCTTTTGAAAAGTGGAATAAGTATGGCAATTTTGACAAAATAAATTACAACCCAAATGATTCATAAGAAAACGGTACGAGTGCGCATGAATTAATCACTCCAACTATGCCGAAGGCATGCTTCTGCAATAAGTATTCTTGTTGATCTATATTCGATTTTTTGAATTCCGCGAAAATCCAATCACTCTATTGGATATTAAGTTGAGTGTCAATAGAAAACTGTATTTTTAAACTAAAAACATTGCAATAAAAAAGAATTCCTTTTATCTTTATCGACTTTCCAAATTTGCAAAAATTAAAGAGAATATCGTGAACACGATCAGTAATAAAACATACAACGCAAAACCGGATACCATTGAAAAAAAATGGGTACTGGTAGATGCCGAAGACAAACCACTTGGACGAGTAAGCAGTGAAGTGGCTTCCATTTTACGTGGAAAAAATAAACCGGAATTTACTCCCCACATGGATGCGGGTGACAATGTTATCGTAATCAATGCAGAAAAAGCTGTATTGACCGGAAACAAGTTGTCTCAAAAAGTTTATTTCAAACACACCGATTATCCCGGAGGAGAGAAATTCACAACGGCTGAAGATATGTTGGAAAAAGATCCAACCAGCCTGGTAACGAAAGCGGTACGAGGTATGCTTCCTAAAAATAAACTCGGACGAAAACTTTTAACAAATCTACGAGTTTATGCAGGCCCGGTTCACCCACACACTGCTCAGCAACCAGAAATCAAAGAAATTTAATAGCCCAACATGGCACAAGAAAATTACATTGGCCGAAGAAAGACGTCAACAGCACGCTTGTACATTAACGAGGGAAGCGGAACTTTTGTAGTAAATGACAAGCCCATTGAAGACTACTTTAGTACAAAAGCACGATTTAATGTTGCCAAGTTCCCGCTCGAACTTACTGAGCTTGATGGCAATTACGACATTAAAGTAACTGTGCGCGGTGGGGGAGTAACCGGACAAGCCGGTGCAGTTTCCCTGGCACTTGCTCGTGCAATTGACGATCTGAACGAAGACAAACACGGAATTCTTAAAGAGCACGGTCTTCTCACCCGAGACGACAGAATGGTTGAACGTAAGAAATACGGCCAGCCTAAAGCTCGAAAGAAATTTCAGTTTTCTAAGCGGTAAACATTTTTTGAGTTGTACGTCGGGCAGCTTGTCCGACAACGTCAACTTAAACAAATTGCCGGACAAGCTGTCCGGCGTACATTTAATCACACATACACAGTTACCTGGCGTCGGGTGTTCCGATAAAAAAATTTTGTCGGGATTGGCGAGCAGGGTCGACCTGTGTAGAGGACTAACTCAAACTAACATACTTAAACAATGCCTAAAGCTTCATCTGTACAAGAACTATTGAAATCTGGTGCCCATTTCGGTCACCTCACCCGCCGGTGGAATCCAAAAATGAAAGAGTTCATCTTCATGCCTCGAAATGGAATCCACATCATTGACCTCAAGAAAACAGAAAAATACCTCCAGGAAGCACTCGATGAGGTAACCAAACTTGCCCGGTCCGGTAAAACCATTCTATTTACAGGCACCAAAAAACAAGCACAAGAGATTATTAAAACGGAGGCGATCCGTTGCGGAATGCCTTTTGTGACGCATCGTTGGTTGGGAGGAATGCTTACGAACTTTAGTACCGTTCGAAAGAGCATCTCAAGAATGGAAGAGATTGAAAAAATGAAAACAGACGGTACGATCGACGAGCTCACTAAGAAAGAGGGGCTCATGCTCGAACGGGAACGGGAAAAACTTGAACAAACACTGGGCGGAATCGCAAATATGAATCGCCTGCCGGGTGCTATTTTTGTAGTGGACACTATTAAGGAAAGTATTGCAATGAACGAAGCTGTAAAGCTAAACATACCGATTGTTGCAATGGTTGATACAAACAGTGATCCTGACATTCCGGATTACATTATTCCCGCCAACGATGATTCTGCACGAACCATTCAGCTTGTAACTTCGCTTATTGCAGATGCAATTATTGAAGGAAACGCTGAGCGTGAAGCCATGAAAGAAGAAGAACTCATGGAAGAAGCCGCAAAAGAAGCGAAAAAAGATTCAGGTTCCGACGATGATGATTCCGATGGCGGACCAGTTAAAGTACGACGCAGAAAACGACGCAGAAAGAAATCCGGGGACAAGGATTCCTCAAAATCTGATCCCGATCAGGATGAAGATGGTGACGATTCTGCAGATGAGGAAGAGGAATCAGCTGAAGAGTCAAAAACTGATGCTAAAAAATCTAAAGGTAAAAAAGATAAATCTTCCGACGACAAAAGTGATGGAGATGACGACGATTCATCAGATAAGGATGAGGACTCGGCTGAAGAGTCAAAATCTGAAGCAAAAGAATCTAAAGGCAAAGAAGAAGAATCTGCCAAAGACGATGATGCCGATGAAGAAGAAAAAGAAGATTCCGATAAAAATAAATCCTGAAATTAAAATAGTAGAAATTATTCAGTCATGAGTATTAGTGCAAAAGATGTAAAGAAATTACGTGAGGCCACCGGGGCCGGCATGATGGACTGTAAAAAAGCCCTGACAGAAGCCGATGGAGATTTCGACCGAGCTGTTGAAATCCTTCGAAAAAAAGGCCAACAAGTATCTGAAAAACGGGCCGACCGTGAAGCCAATCAAGGGCTTATTCTTATTAAAATAAGTGACGATCACTCCAAAGCAGCCGCAATTGAACTGAACTGCGAAACTGACTTTGTTGCCCGAAATGACGATTTCCAGGAAAATGGAGAATCCTTCCTGGATGTGGCTTTTGAACATGAGATTGGTTCAATCAAAGAACTGCTGCAAAAAGAGATTGATGGATTAACAATCGAGAAGCATCTCGATGAGATGGTTGGTAAAATTGGAGAGAAGATTGAGATCAGCCGGGTATTGTTCATTGAATCTTCCGGTGATCTTGTAAAATATATCCATCCCGGCAATCAGTTGGGCGTAATAGTAGAGTTTGAAAGTTCTATTGATGATGCCGATGTAGCCAAAGACGTTGCGATGCAGATTGCCGCAATGAATCCGCTTGCCGTTGTAAGAGACGGAGTGGATACATCCATCGTGGAAAAAGAACTCGAAATTGCCAAAGAGCAGTTGATTAATGAAGGAAAACCAGTCGAAATCGCTGAAAAAGCCTCACAAGGCAAACTCCGGCGTTTCTATGAAGAGCGTGTTTTACTCGAACAGAAGTTCGTAAAAGATAACGGGATTTCTGTTAAAGAGTACCTTGAACAAAATGACGCTCCACTCGTCAAGTCCTTTTACAGGTTACAGCTTGGCGAAGCTTAATTTTCTTATTTAAAAAAGCTACCTTCCCGGTAGCTTTTTTTTTGGCTTATATTTCTGGACTTCCCCTTCGAAAGGGGAGAGCGAATAAAATGAGCAGGAGGATGACCTGAGTTTTGATTTTTCGTTCACCACTCAAATATATTTTTGCAATCATCCCCCTCTGCCCCCTTTCAAAGGGGAACCTATTAATATCTCAAAACATCTAAACCAAAATATTTTGGCTAAACCATACAAACGCATTCTATTAAAACTCAGCGGCGAAGCACTTTTAGGTGAGCAGGGACATGGTATAGACGCCGATATTCTTACCGCTTATGCTGATGAAATTAAAGCAGTTCAGGAGAAAGAATTTGAGGTTTCCGTTGTTATTGGCGGAGGAAATATCTTCCGAGGTGTAAAGGGAGCCACCGAAGGAATGGATCGCGTTCAGGGCGATTACATGGGAATGCTTGCCACCATGATCAACAGTATGGCACTTCAAGACGCACTTGAACGTAAAGGTGTTCATACCCGGCTGATGAGTGCCATCCGGATGGAAGAGATTGCCGAGCCGTATATTCGCCGGCGTGCTATCCGTCATCTCGAAAAGGGGCGCGTGATTATTTTTGGTGCAGGTACCGGAAATCCCTATTTCACGACCGACACAGCTGCCTCTCTTCGTGCTATTGAAATTGAAGCAGATGTAATTCTTAAAGGAACACGGGTTGATGGCATTTACGATTCAGATCCCGAAAAAAATAAGGATGCCAAAAAATTTGATGTCATTGAAGGAGATGAAGTTTTAAACCGTCGGCTTGATGTGATGGATCTGACAGCCTTTACTCTTTGCCGTGAAAACAAAACGCCTATCATTGTTTTCAACATGAATACCCCCAACAACCTGTTAAAAGTTGTCACTCAAAGTGAATCAGTCGGTACAACCGTTGTTTGGGATAAATCGTAGTTTTTTTAAATTGGTTGATTGTCATTCGCTATCTTTAGATTGACAAAAAATTTTAATGGTTTTTATTATCAAGAAGTAAAAGCCATTTTTTGGAGCACACCAGATGGAAATCAAGCTTTCATCTGATTGAAAATCTCAGACAAACGATCAAATCTCTGAATTATGATACCTGAAGAACTGCAACTAATTATTGATACTGCCGACGAAAGCATGGACGAAGCTGTGAAATTCTGTAAAAAAGAGTTCTCTCATATTCGGGCCGGAAAAGCAACACCTTCTCTGTTGGATGGTGTAAAAGTCGATTACTATGGATCGCAAACACCCCTGAATCAACTGGCCACTGTCTCAGCCCCTGAGGCTCGCATGTTAACCGTTCAGCCCTATGATAAATCTGCAATGGAAGATATTGAAAAGGCGATCATGTCGGCCGGGCTCGGGTTAAATCCAAATAATGATGGTACCATCATTCGAATTCCACTGCCAATGCTTTCTGAGGAGCGCCGTAAAGACCTGGTAAAACGTGCCAGTGAAGTTGCTGAAGATGCCCGAATTAGTATTCGAAATATTCGGCGAAATGCTAATGATGAAATAAAAAATTCCGTTAAGGAGGAATCCCTTCCTGAAGACAGCAAGTTCGAGGCTGAAGAGAAGATCCAGTCTATTACAGATGCCCACACAGAAAAAGTAGACAAGATGCTGGAAGTAAAAGAAAAAGAAATTATGACGGTGTAACAGGTTTCTGGTTTCGAGTTACATGTTTCAGGTTTTAATCTTTCAATAGATCAATATTCAAAGTTGTATCTTCAGGTTAGATTATTTTTGGAATCTCAACTATCTCTAAATTGATCAAAAACAAATATAACAAAAAGGGTTCAAGTTCAATTTTTCAACTCTCACATTCACATGAAACCTGAAACTTGCAACCTGTAACCTGCCATGTATATATCCGAATTAGAATTACACGGCTTTAAAAGTTTTGCCTATAAAACGCATGTAAAGTTTGATAACGGGATCACTGCCATTGTTGGGCCGAATGGTTGTGGAAAATCTAACATTGTTGACGCTCTTCGGTGGGTTCTTGGTGAACAGCGCCCTACTCTTCTTCGCTCCAGCTCCATGAGCAATGTCATCTTCAATGGTACCGCCAAAAAGAAAGCCCTGGGAATGGCGGATGTCTCACTCACATTTGTCAATAATAAAGGAATTCTTCCTGTTGAATACAGTGAACTAACTATCACCAGGCGTCTTTACCGATCGGGAGACAGTGAATATTTGATTAACAATACGGCCTGCAGGCTCAAAGATATTATGGAGCTTTTTATGGATACCGGCATGAGCTCTGATGCCTATTCCGTAATTGAGCTTAAAATGGTTGAGGAGATTCTGAATGATCGTAATAACGATCGACGACGGCTATTTGAAGAAGCTGCCGGAGTAACTCGCTACAAAGAGAAGCGAAAACAAACTCTGCGCAAGCTGGATGACACAATGAAAGATCTCACACGGCTGGAAGATATTTTGATTGAGATTCGAAAGAAAGCACGGTCTCTTGAGAAACAAGCTGAGAAAGCCGAACAAGCTAAAAAACTGAAAATAGAACTTGAACATCTCGACAAGGCTTACACCCTTCACGAGTTCAAATCCATCCAGGAAGAACTTGATCCGCTTCAAACAAAAATTGAAAATGCGGAAAAGGAAAAAAGTAAAATTGCTGAGCGCTTACAGGAACTTGAATCTGATGAAGAGCGAGCTCGAACCAGGCTCTTGGAGAAAGAACGAAATGAGTCTGAAGCCAAGAGAAGGGTTAGCCAGTTAAGTTCAACCATTCGCGAATTGCAAACCGACCTTCAAATTACAAATGAAAAGATTAGTAATGAAGAAGGAGTTATAGATCAGTATGAGTCTGATATCGAGCAAAGCCAGGTAGATATCAAAGAGCTTATTGAACTGAAAGAGAGTAATAAAACCAAGCTTGAAAAACTCTCTCAGGAAAAAGAAAAATCAGAAAAGGCATTAGCCAATTCAAAAGAAAAATTTTCCGACATTCAGCAAAAATATACCAAGGTTCGGCATGAGCTGTATGAACTGGAAATTGAGATTAGTGACGTAAATCAAAAGTTGACAAATCTTCAATCAAACCGAATTAAACTGGAATCAAAACTGGAAAACAGCGAAGATGATCAGGACCGGATTGATGAAGATATCGCGAGAATTAAGAAGGAAATAAAGTCTGCAAAGTCGAAACTTGAGGATTCCCGAAAGCAATCAGAAAAAATCAATCGCCAGGTAGATGAGGAAGAACAAAAGCTGTTGGAGTCCTCGCAGAATAAAGATGAATTAGAGGAAAAAAGAGAAGGGTTACGTGAACAGATTCGTGCCCTGAAAAGCAAGAAGGATGCTGTTTCATCTGAAATTTCACTTCTTCAGAGTATCGCTGAATCCAGTGAAGCAATGCCGGCTTCGGTAAGCTATTTGATTGAAAATCACGGTAATGAATTCAGTTTGCTTAAACCGGTTGGGGAACTGCTTCAAACCGCTGAGGAGTATGCCCCCGCTCTTGAAACAGCTTTGGGAGATGCCATCAATTTTATTGTTACTGAATCACTTGACGACGCAATTCGCGCTTCTGAAATTCTGAAAAAAAATGACAAAGGCCGGGCGACTTTTATTCCGCTGGCTGAGTTAAAAAACTCCTATCCCGTTGAAGCCGGTTCCATCGTTGAGCATGTTTGGTTTGATGATGAATACAGCTCGGTTGCTCAACTATTCTTAGGCACAGTTTTTATAGCCGATACAATTCAGGAAGGAGCAAACTTACTAAAAAAATCAGGGAGCTCGGCAGTTACACCAAGTGGAGATCTGATCACATCAAACAAAATTCTAAAAAGCGGAAGCAAGAATAAGCAGGCCGGTATTCGATTGGGCCTGGAAGACAAACTGAATAAGCTAAATAAAAAAGAGTACGATCTTGAAGCGAGTCTTGCAGGGAAGGAGGATTCACTGGATGAGATCAATCGCGACCTGAAGCGAATTGATCTTGATTCTATTCGGCAATCTATTCGCGAGCTGCAAAAGACGAACCGGGAACTCGATCAACAGGTAAGCCGGTATCAATCCAGTATCCAGGTATACGAAAAGAATATTAACGACCTGAAAAACCGGAAAGATAAACTGGCCGGAAATCGTGATATGGCCATTGAAGAGCTCGAAAATCTTCAGCCAAAACAGAAGGAGCTGCAAAAGAAAATAACAGAGCTGGATAAACAGCAGAAAGAAAAGAAGGAAACGCTTCAGAATCTGGAAGAGGAACGGGCCATAGCTCAAAATCGGTATAACGATGCTCAACTAAAGCACCAGGATCTCTCAAATAAAACGGACAACCTGGAGAGAGATATTGAGCGGGCAAAATCGGGTATCGAAAACATGAAGAGCCGGCAGCAGAGTCGAAGTGAGTTGCTAAAACAGAGCAGGGAGAAGATTGCGAATTATCGCCAAAAAATTACCAAAACCGAAGAGCAGCTTAAAAAGGCCAAAACTCAGAAAAAAGAAGCAGACGATAAACTCTCAACTGCCGAAGAAGAAAGCAGTAAGCAGCGCGGAAAAATAAATGAAATAGAGAAAGAATTGAAAGAGCTTCGGAAGCGAAAAGAGGTCAATCTTGAGCTGGTCCACCATTTAACGATGGCCAAAGAAAAGTTTGAAATGAAGGCCGAGGGATTGTCAGATCACATCTGGGAGACCTATGAAATTTTAATGGATCAGCTGACGGAGGAGCTTCCCGCTGAAATGGAACCCGAGGAAGCAAAATCGCGGGTGAGTACAATCCGCCAGAAATTGAACAGAATCGGAGAGGTAAATCCGCTGGCTATTGAAGAGTTCCGTGAAGAGAAAGAACGGCTTGAATTTCATGAGGAACAGATAACAGATTTGAGGGATGCAGAAGAAGAGATGCGGGAGACAATCTCGGAGATCAATGAAACGGCTACAGAACGGTTCAATGAAACATTTGAAAGGGTTCGAAAAAATTTCAAAAATGTATTCAGCACACTCTTCAACGAAGACGATTTTTGTGACCTTGTGATTGATGAAGACGCCGAAGATCCGCTTGAAGCGAAGATTGAAATTCGGGCAAATCCCCGTGGAAAACGCCCCTCCAGCATTAACCAACTCTCCGGGGGCGAAAAAACACTGACAGCAATCGCCTTGCTGTTTGCGATCTACCTGGTAAAACCTTCCCCCTTCTGTGTACTTGATGAGGTTGATGCCCCATTAGACGATGCCAACATTGAACGTTTTTCAGCCATGATTAAAAAGTTCAGCGAGGATACACAATTTATCATCATCACCCATAATAAAAAAACTATGGCCAAAGCTGAGATGATGTACGGGGTAACAATGCCGGAAACGGGTGTGAGCCGGCTGGTTGGAGTGAAATTGGACGAAGTGGAGACGGTTTAAAAGTCGCAATTCACACTCAATATTCGACTTTACTAAATCACTTATCTTGAAACCCAATTTTCAATACGAATACCTTCAATTCTTTGAAATAGCTCAATAAACTCTTCGTTTTCCTCAGGCATCATATAAATTATTCGCCAATCGTTCCATATTACCTCCCGAAAATCTGTATCTGAAATTTCGGGAATCACTCGTCCGGATTTGGGAAAGTTTTCTAATCTACGAGTTGCATGAATAATGCCTTCGATAACTTCTTTGGCTGCTGTTTTACTAAATTGTTTATAGTGACTCCCGGAATCTTTGCAGATTTTTTCTCGCTTTCACATAAAAAACTCTTTTTCAATCTCTTCCTGAGGAATTTTTTCTCCGGTATTGGCAAGCGACTTACTGACTTGCTCAAGCACATGTAATCGATATTGTGCATCTTCAATTGTTGCGTCTTCTGGAAGGTCCTCCAGGGCTTTAAAAATTCTTTTCTTGTTTATCGTCAAATCCATAGCACATAAATTAGAGGATGTTCAATACGAAAGTAACGAAAAAAACGTCAAAAAAATATTGACTCTCTATCTACCCACAGTAACATGAAATGACTTTCTAAATCACATTTCATGCAAGACTACTCTGAATAATTCAGCACATCAACAGATACCCCATTTACGTAGTTTTTCACCATATCGATCTCAGTAGCTAAATCCGATCCCTCAAATCCGGTAATATCTTCGTTGGTGATATGCCGGTTGTAGTACATCAGATATTGGGACGCAAGCGGCATGTAGGACCAGTGCCATTTTTCTTCGTTGTATCCGGTTCGCCCATTCCGGCTTTTATCGGTATAGGTTTGATAAAACCCGAAATCGTTGGCATGTGATTTTAACCACTCATACTCTTTCTTTCCCTGCCCTTCATCAAAATAACTGTTGTTCAGGTTGTTCAGATCGATATCTGTTCCCCAATGATGGCGAGAAGTCATCGGCATGGAGCTGTATTCAAGGATTTCTTCAGCTTTTTCCAGGTCGGTACCAGCAGAGGAGTTATTCCATTTTCGATCCCAGATTGCTTTTTGATACCCAAAATTTCGGGTTCCCGACACAATGATAAGTGAGATTCCATCCTTTTTAGCACTATCAGCCATTGCCTGAAAAGCTTCATAAGTTTCTTCATGCAGGTACACCTCTTTATTGGCATCCTGGGGATCAACTTTCACGAAATCCTCATGAGTTTTAAAATCAAACTGACCAGTCACAAAATCAGTTGAAACATCTACTTGAAGTGAATCATTTGCTGTGGCTTGTGACTTATCAGAAACAGAGTTTTGCTCATCATTGGAAGGAGACTGTTCTGCACTGCAACTGATTAATAGAATTGAAAAAAGAAAAAAGAATACTCTCATAATATGTATATAAATATGTTGGTTTTTAGTGTATTTATAGGATTTGAAAGCGATATGAGAAGGCTTTGCAAAACCGTGGTTATCGGTCAATCTGAACTCAATTCAGATTCTCCATTCATCTTTATACCCAGTATCTGGAGATCCTGAATCGAGTTCAGGATGACGGTCAGAGTTTTGCAAAGCCTTCTATGAGGCTGTTGAAATATGTAGCAAATTTGATCACTACGAGCCTGCAAAGCAATTCCCATTCGGGGAACTAAGTATTTCATAAAACTCTACAATTCCTCAATAAACTTACCATAAATCCATCCTGAAATATCATCGCGAGTGGTAATTTTATACCATTTTTCTCCGCTCATCGGTTCTATATTTTCTTTACTGACAGTAACTTCTATTTTGCCGTATTGAGCTGTAGAAACGGACACCCGGACAGAATCCATACGATCAGAAAGTATATTTATGGCTTTGCCAGACGATAAATTAATCTGACGTCCATTTTCAAGAACACGTACATCACTACTCAAAATTGCTTCTTTACTGTTTCCTGAACTATAAAAATCAAGAATATTTACCACTGTACCCTCCCTGGCTACAACCCCCACAGATGACGATTCGGTTGTATGGTCGCTTCGAATAATAACATTTGAGCCGGTTACCCGCCCCTCGGAGGAAAGATTTGCCCTGGCTAATTGATTGAGTTTTTCTTCTGCTTCGGATTGAAACTGACCGTTTGGAAACCGGTTCAAATAGGTTTGAAAAGAAGTCGCTGTTGAATCCTTCTTGATCGAATCCCAATAGCGCAGTTCTGCAAGTTCCCGGGCTTCATCAACAAACTCGCCCTGTGGGTTTTCTTCAATATATGCCTTGTAAGCCTCGTAAGTATCTGTTTGCTGAGCATCTTCCCATGTATAAGAATTACAGCCAACCATTAGCAGAAATGGGAATATTAAAACAGTCAAAAAGTATTTTTTCATAAACATTACTACCTCAAAAAATTCTAAAGATAAGATAAGAAAACTGGCATCATTAACTCAGAACAATACGCTATTAATCTGTGTTTGATGATCTCTTTCTTCCTCTAATAACATTAACATTGGATAGTTCCTGTAGATGATCAAATTTCTATTCACGAGAATCAAATCAATTTATAATCCAAATTATTTTAACAATCTATGCACTTATTGTGAAGTGTCCCCCTTCGAAGGGGGCAATGGGGGATGAACTCCTGTACCTCAGAACCAAGGTCTGGACAATACAAAACGTAGAACATCATCCCCCTTGCTCACTCCGCTCGCTTTCCCCCTTCGAAGGGGGACTTTAATCTTTTGCGATCCACGGGGTCGGGGAATTAAACCATTTAGAAATTAAACAGAGTACCGGCCTTCTTGTTAAATCAATATTTCTAATTTGAATATAGAATCGGTTAAATTCAGTTCTCTATTCGAATTCCATAATCTTCCTCAAGATTGTAGTGCATGCCGTGAACAGTGCCCTCACCCCTGGCGATGGTCAGTTTACGGGTTCGAACATCCTCTACCCAACGAGGATTTGATGCTTCCGCCCTGCGATTCGCCACGACCACAAGGTGCTCTTCCTCACCGGCATTCTCGGGTAGTTGATCAAAATCGCGAAGTATCTGTTCTTTTACATATTCGTAGATACTTCCATTCTGCACTTTAATATCAAACATCAGCGCCACCGCCCGTTCAGATTTTAAACCATAATCTTCGGCAAGATCTATGGCAGCATCGTATAATCTGTCAGCAGATTCTACCTGCATATCCTGAAACTTTTTATTTCGCCCCAGGCTTTTAAACAGGCCGCGCCAGGGTTCTCTTAATACAAATCGATTGGGATCCTGTAAAGACCTTGCCCAATCCATCTGTTGCTCTTGCCGGGCTTTTAGAATTTCCCGAAGCTCACCACAATAGTCGGCAAAAATTTCCTCCATTATATCCGGATGTTGCTCATCCATTTTTAATAAAAGCGGCTGCAAACTTTTTTGCCCGATATTCCACTGAAGTGCACCAAAGCTGATCGCCTGACCGTCAAAATCACCTGTAATTCCTGCAAAACAGTCCGGCGGCGGCTTGCCCGTTTCAAAAGAGCCGGTTAACGCCAGACACCTGTAGGACAGCTCCTCATTTAAAATTGCCGGTGGCTGAACCTCATCTTCATCAAACAGTTCTTTCCAGGTGTTCGGCCCAACCACTCCATCAACTGATAATTCCTCAGCCCGCTGAAAAGCTTTTACCGCACTCTCCGTCCCTCCGCCAAATATTCCGTCAATCGGGCCATGATAGTGATTTTCTTCCTGAAGCTTTCGCTGGATTCGTTTTACTTCATCGCCGGTTGATCCTCTTCTGTAAACTGCCATAATCACATTTTTGGTTAAGGGTTCATTGTTTTTAATAATCAAAAGTTCACTACTGGTTTTTAACTTTTGAACTTTACTGCCAGGTTTTCACTCCTCTGTAATAGGATGATGATCAAAAGGTTCTTTTGTAACGAATTTTTTAAAAATCTGTTTGGAATACCCGTTTAACAGTTCAGTATAGAAACCGGGAATTTTAACGTCTATGTCACAAATTTTCGAAAAGTCGGGCTAACTCAGCTTCGGAAGCTATGTACCCAAATGCCGGCCATTCATCCGTTTGATAGACATTTTCCCAGATAGAGATTGCCCTTTCCTCTCGTCCGTTGATATAGTGCCAGTTGCCGATTCCGTATGCGAGCGTTGCATTTTCCAAAGCATCGTCGGAGACTTCCATCAACCGATTGGGATCAAAAACTCCTTTAAAAACAAGAAGCAGATTCAGATACGCCTCATTTTCAATAAGATCAATCTCCGCATTAACAGGTTCGATAATTTCTCCGGCTTTCAGATCATTACCAGATCTTTTTAGCGCCATATAGTACCAATAGAGCAGTGCAATTCTCATATCATCCGTGAGCTCTAATTGCAGCCCGTTTTCATACTCAGTAATTGCATCTTCAAACTCGCCTTTCAGGTAGTGAGCCAATCCTTTGTGATAATACACATTCGACTTCAGCGTGCTTTGTGGCTCATTTAACTCATTCGGCAGGCCATCGGGTTCTGCCTGGTCTTCCATACCCTCCATCATCGCTTTGGCGTATTCAAAATCCTTGATGGCGGGATCAAACTGGCGCAACGTGATGTAGCGGTGTCCGCGGTGACGATACATTCTTGGATCCTGCGGAAATTTATAAATTCCTTCGGTGAACATCCGAACAGCTTCGCGATACTCCCCAACGTACGCTGTTCGCCGTCCCAGCCAAATAATATTATCGGCATCGTCGGGATCTTCCCGATAATCAGCGACTGCATCCACCAATTTTGGATTTTGTTCATTGTACACTTCTTGCGATAGTTCCCGTGTTTCAAGAGTATCCCCCAATAATGAAATCGCCTGAACACCCCCTGGAAGTGGTGGCAGATCAAGACTCCTTTCCTTACAGGAAAACATGAGCGGGAGGAGTATTACCAAAAAGAGATAACTATTATTATGATCCTTCATATATGAAATTTTACAGGCTTGATTGTTTTGCGGTTGTTTAAAAGTGTCCTGCTTTGATTAGCACGAGATCACTCATCAAATTATACGCGATTATAAATAGCTCCAAAGAGCAATGAAACTCCCCTCTTTGGAGGGAAAAGCGAAATCATGACAGCATAAGCAGTCATGATAAGCTCAGGGTTTGCGTCGCGTTAGACACATCTCTGATGACATCGCTAATACGCTCTGTCATCTGTCTCCTCTCAAGAGGAGAGTTTTTCCCTTCAAAAAGAATACTCTAAAAAGTAACTTCTAATTCCATTTTTTGTTCATTCCGAAGAATTTTTATTGAAATCGTATCCCCACTCTCAAGCGTATTCAGAACTTCCATGTAATCATAAATATCCCCAATCTCTTGTCCATCCATTCCAATGATAATATCTCCGTCTTGGAATCCGGCTTCCCCTGCGGTTCCATCTGGCCGAACTTCATCTATCCGAAATCCGCCTTCGGAGTAGGTATAATCGGGCATTACACCGAGGGTCACTCCATCCCGCATGCGAGTTACACTTCGTTGATCGGTTGATTCCAGGAAATCCATTTCAGCCGTTGGCATGGAATCCAGAGATCGTGTTACATTTTCTACATGCTCCAGCACGCGAACCAAACCGGTGTAATTAATCAAATCAGCAGTATCCGTTTCTCTGTGATATTGATTGTGAGTACCGGTGTAATAATGCAATACCGGAATATCTGCCTGATAAAAGGAGGCGTGATCGCTGGCTCCCATTCCTCCTGCACTGGTTGTAATCTCAAGTGAATCGTTTTCTACAGATAGCAAAACCTCTTCCCACTTTGAAGATGTGCCGGTACCAAAAATATTCAACTCTTTGTTATTCAACCGGCCGATCATATCCAGGTTAATCATTGCCAATACAGAATCGGGGGCGATATCCATCTCATCCACAAAATGTTTTGAGCCGATTAAACCGAGTTCTTCACCTGAGAAAGCGATCATCAAAATGCTGCTTTGCGGACGTTCCCTGGCAAACTCTCTGGCTAAATAAAATAGCCCGGCTGTGCCAGATGCATTATCATCCGCAGAGTAGTGTAGCGCCGGTTCTGCATTCATGTTCATAGAGATGGCACCGCCCATTCCCTGCCCGTCGTAGTGAGCACCTATAATGATGTATCTGCCCGGAAACTCCTCTCCTTCAATCATGCCAACAACATTTCTCGACACCCGGTTTTCAAGGTCCATCGCCTGAACCATCGGTCCCTCCAGTGTAAACTGCTGGATGTAGGTTCCCCGATTGCCCGCCGGTTCAAGTCCGTATTGTAAAAAATGATCGGAAATGTAATTGGCTGCTTCTGCCTCATCAATAGTACCTGCAAGCCGACCGCCTCTTTCTTCATCAGCCAGCCAGGTGATGTGCTCTTGCAAAAATTCTTCTGATGTCTGATCTACCTCGATTTCATCACAGGACACTAAAAACAGAAAGGATAAAAATAGAACAGGGAAGGTGGATTTGATCAGATACATTCTTTTTTTTCTTTTTATTTGAAGCATACGAGTTTCGTGCCTATTTTTAAAGCTTAACCAATCAAAAAGGTTGGGGGTGTCCCGGTAGAAATGCCGGGACTGAGATCATACCCTGAGAACCTGAACCGGATCATACCGGCGTAGGGAAACCGATCTGCACGCATGCGTTTAAAAGCAGCATGCAACCCCCTCCTTCAATTATAAAATTGACGGAGGCGTAATGCTCAAACAATTCAATTCTTTCTTTTTCGCAGTGATTCTATTGGCTGCGATTCCATTTCAACTCTACTCTCAAACTATCGAAGGCCGTGTAACGGATAGCTCATCTGGCGAACCGCTTGAAGGTGCCACGGTTTTAGAAAACCAAACGGCCAACGGCACCTCTACTGAGCCTGATGGTTCTTTTCAATTAGAACTCACCACTGATGTCAGCGAAATTACCATCAGTTTCGTCGGATACGAAACTCAAACCGTAAGCATCACAGATCCCGGTGAATTCATCGAAGTTGCTCTCGATGAACGTGTGATTATGAGTGGCGAAGTTTTTGTAAATGCACTTCGGGTGGATGAATCAACACCGATTGCATACAGCAATATCAACCGTGAAGAGATTGAGGATCAGAACCTGGGACAGGATATTCCCATGCTGGTTCAATCTGCACCATCGGTGGTAGCAACCTCAGATGCCGGAGCGGGAATTGGCTACACCGGTATTCGAATTCGTGGTGTTGATCCCGGACGAATCAACGTAACTATTAACGGTATTCCACTGAATGATGCAGAATCGCACGGTGTATTTTGGGTGAATATGCCGGATCTGGCGTCCTCAACCCAGAACATCCAGATTCAACGGGGAGTAGGAACATCCACGCAGGGAGCCGGAGCATTTGGCGCGACGATGAACCTTCAGACAGCACTGATGCGATCCAGCGCCTATGGCCAAATTACTACCGGAATCGGCTCATACGGAACCCGAAAAGCGAACGTCCAGCTCGGCTCCGGGTTGATGGATAACGGCTGGCAGTTTGAAGGCCGGCTTTCTAAAATTGATTCAGACGGATATATCGACCGGGCGCGATCTGATTTAAGATCGTTTTACCTCTCGGGATCACATCACGGGAAAAATAGTTTGTTAAAAGCGGATGTTTTTTCCGGGAAAGAGATCACCTACCAGGCATGGAATGGCGTTCCCGAACCGATCCTGGAAAACAATCCCCAGCAGCTTGAATCATATATCAACAACCTGTTTTTGGGTGAGGAGGAAGCCGAACACTGGAGAGAAAACCTGGGAAATCGTCAATTCAACCAGTTTACGTATGATGATCAAACCGATAACTATCAACAAGATCACTATCAGCTTCATTACTCCTACCGATTCTCAGATATCTGGAATGCAAATGCCTCGCTGCACTATACGCGCGGACGAGGATATTTCGAGGAATTTCGGCGGAGTGATGATTTGAGTACCTACGATATCTCTCCCATAGAAATTGGTGGTGAAACTATCTCATCCTCCGATTTGGTCCGGAGACGCTGGCTCGACAATCACTTCTATGGAGGCGTTTTTTCAACGGAATGGAAACGGCCGAAAGACTGGACTCTAACCATCGGAGGAGGGTACAACGAATACGATGGCGATCATTTTGGCGAAGTGATCTGGGCCCGCTTTGCCGGAGACAGTGATCTCGGTGACAAATATTATGACAACAATGGTTTCAAAACCGACTTTAATGTATACAGTAAGTTCAGTTACTATTTAACTCCCACATTCAACGCTTATGCCGATCTGCAATACCGAACGGTCAGTTATGAATTTCTCGGGTTGAGAATTGACGATCAGACCGGTGATGTTGAGGACGTAACTCAAACGGATCGAATCGACTTTCTGAATCCAAAATTCGGATTTGTTTATCGGCCGGCCGGCGGACATCGTCTGTTTGCATCCTTGAGTGTGGGAGGAAAAGAACCGACTCGTGACGAGTATGTAGAATCCAGCCAGGAAAGCCGACCCGACCCCGAACGGTTGTTTGATTATGAGTTGGGATACGACGCAACATTTGAGCGATTTAGTACCGGAGTAAATCTCTACTATATGGACTATAAAGACCAGTTGATCCTGACAGGTGCTGTGAATGACGTGGGCGGTTACATCCGCGAAAATGTTCCAGACAGTTACCGTGCCGGAATTGAACTGGAAGTTGGTGCCCGACTTCTCACAGATCTCGAATGGAGTGGCAATGCTACCTTCAGCCAAAATAAAATTGATGAGTATCAACGATTTTTGGATGATTTTGACCAGGGAGGACAGCAGTCTGAAACCTATACCGATGTGGATATCGCGTTCTCCCCATCAACCATTGCAAACTCTATCCTGACTTATAAACCGGGGAGTTTTACTGCGGAATGGACACTCAAATATGTGTCTCGTCAATACTTAGACAATACGCAAAACAAAGCTCGTTCCATAGATCCTTATCTCGTAAACGACCTGAGATTTTCCTACTCACTGAATGATCTCTCGATCGTTCAAAATGTGACGGCTTCTCTTCAAATTAACAATATTTTAAATGAGGAGTATGTATCCAACGGCTACACATTCGGATGGATTTCGGGTGGCGAGGAACGGTTCTTTAACTACTTCTATCCCCAGGCCGGACGGAATATCCTGGCGAATGTGAAAGTGAGATTTTAATGTACGCCGGACAGCTTGTCCGGCACAACGGACTGTACTTTTTAGCAGGTCTGAGGATAGGCGGAAGAACGGAGAAAAGACAATCCTTTTTGGCGTATTTTTGTAGAACTGAATTTACAAATAACAGGCAGACTCAACTTTGCATAAAGCTTCGTTGAGTAAACTGTCCGCTATAAATTGTGCGCCGGAGAGCTTCTCCGGCAACCTTAGAAAAGCGTAAACATGGTATTTCTTTCATCTGTTAAATGACGTGTTATCAACTCATAATTTGAAGCTCTTTAAAAAGATGTCAATGGCTCGAGAAATATCATATTTATAAAGATTTAGAGTAACGGGCAAGCTGCCCGTTGTACATGTTAAAATTGGGACGCGCGTGCCTGAATAGTATGGGTTTGGCATGAGCGTCCCGTTTTTATTTTAGGTCAGTCATATATCATTGGTTCTGTAAATATTTTCAAGGTCAATTCTCTACCATTATATTTTTAGGTAATTTTCAGATTAACTTTTCTAAATCTCTTTTAACAAAACGATTTATGAAAGCTGCCACACTTTTATTTTTTCTGCTATTTCCGATGATCTGTCTCGCACAAATCTCACCCTCGGGTGTAGAGGTGGATTCATCAAAAACAGTTGAGGTTGAACTTCGAAACGGATCAATCATTAAGGGGTCAATCATATCCGTATCTAAAGACGAGGTTGAACTTCAAGAAGAGAATGGAAGAACGTTTATCGAGCTCTCAAGGATACGCGAAATTCGGGAGTTGGATTTAACAAGAAAGGGAAACCAGTGGTTTGCGAATCCGAATTACAGCCGTTTATTCTTCTCACCTACCGCTCAACCTCTCCAAAAAAACAGCGGATACTACCAGAACATCTATGTGTTCTTTAATAATGTAGCGTATGCTGTAAGCGATAACATCGCCTTTACAGGCGGATTTAGCATGCTGCCGAGTGTGAGCATATCGAATCAGCTTTACTTTTTTACAGGAAAAGCCGGATTTGAAGTGGCTGATGGTCATTTTATTGGAGGCGGGCTGGGTGTTGCATCTGCAAATACGTTTAAAGATGCGCTTATCATCGGTTATGCAAACTACACTCACGATTTCCACAGGGGAAATCTTACTGGTGGAGTTACAACATTTTCAATTGAAGAAGAGATTGGCACGTATGCTCTCTATTTTGGCGGAGATTACAGGCTCATTCAACGCATTATCTTTCGTTACCGAAAACTTTGTTTTTCCTGAAGCCGGAGATGAACTTGTACTTTCCTACGGACTCCGCTTTATGGGTGAAAAGATGAGTTTCGATCTCGCCTTCTTCAGGCCCGGCCTTGGAACCGATATTGGGTTTGGAATTCCCTACATTGATTTTGTTTTTAATTTTTGATCCAATAAAAAAGGCACAAGCTAAAAACCTGTGCCTTTCTTCGCTTATAATAATTCGGAATTACATTCCTCCGGCCGCAGTTATCGTTACCGGAACTTTGGTATTATCCCAGTGAAGAACGAGTTCGCCGCTGTTTTCGGTTACATCTTCAAAGTAGATCATAAATTGTTCTACATAATAGGATTCTTCCGGCTCAACGGTAACCCGCGCATAATCCGCAGTTTCGTCATACTGTGTTCCCCAAGACAGAGTCTCGTTTATGATAATGGTCCACTCATCCTCACCTGGAATGGTGTAGAGTGAATACGTTCCGGCCGGAACCTCTTCGCCTTCAATCATTACATCATCAGAAAAAACAATAGCGGTTGATTCGTTGGCACCGGTTCTCCAGACTTGTCCGTAGGCTACAAGTCCTCCAAAAATATCGCGATCTCGAACTCCCGGTCTGCCATATGTAACGAGCACCTCAGTCGTTCCAATGGTTTGGCTTACTTCGGCATTAGGACTAACCCTGGCCTCGTCTCCGCCTCGTTCCTGTGCATTTGCAGGCAGACTAATCAAACCAATTAATAAGAAACTTAAAAATAGAGTAGTAAGTGATTTCATAATCCTGATTTTATTTTTTTATGATTTATGTAAGATTTAAAATAAACAACTATTTATAACGATTGTTATCATTTAAAATAGTATATATTGATATCCAATCACGAAGCTTTTTTATCACTCAGCAAGTGTGGAAAATCTTTCTTGAATTTGGCGATTTTCGGAGCAATTACGATTGAACAGTAACCAGCGTTGGGATTATTCTCGTAATAGTTCTGATGATAATTTTCTGCAACACTGTAATTTGATAACGGTTCAATTTCCGTTACTATCGGATCTTTCCACAGATCAGATGCATCGGTTTTTTTGAGCGATTCTTCAGCAATCTGTTTTTGCTCTTCATCCATATAGAAAATTACTGAACGATACTGTGGACCGACATCCGCGCCCTGCCGATTTTTCGTGGTGGGATTGTGAGTGTGCCAGAAAACCTCAAGTAGCTCTTTGTAAGTAATTACTTCAGGGTCGAATTCTAAACGCGCAACTTCTGCGTGTCCGGTTGTTCCAGAGGTTACCTGCCGATAGGTGGGATCTTCAACGTGACCTCCCGCATACCCCGATTCAACAGATTTCACTCCACTCACACGTTCATAAATAGCTTCTACACACCAAAAGCATCCGGCTCCAAATACAGCCGTTTCGGTATCATTCGCAGCATTATTGTCAGCATCTGTCATGGCAAAAAGAAGTGTAGTTAGGATTATAAAAGTATTCATAGAAAACAACCTAAGTTCATGTTATATGATGGCAACGCATATTTAAGTAAAAACGTGCCATCAAAAACAAAACACTCTCTTTGTTACAAATTGTTTACACTTTTCTCCCCACATGCCTCAGAATTTTTCAACATTTACAGTCAATCAGATAGCCACCATAACATTAAAATCACTAAATTTTTCCTGTTTTTGTGATTTAGTGGCCAATACTCTAAACATCCCTTTCGGAAAAAACAGGCATAATTTTTAAGGAGAGAATTCCGGCAAGTATACTGGTCACAATAGCGATCATAAAGATTGAATTCATGGATACTGACTGATCCAGCAGCCATCCGACCAGGAATGGACTTAAGGCGGTACTGAAAACCATCAGAGAGGCAAATGCACTTTGCACTGTTCCAATCACTTTTGTGCCGTACATCTCTGCCCAAAGTGCTGATTTAATTGTGCTCGAAAAACCCATCGTGGCTCCAATGAGACCGAGATATACAAATGCAGCCCATCCACCGGAGAAAAGGAAACCGATGACCAAACCGATAATCATTGGAATTAACAGAAAAGGAAAAATCGTTTTTGCCGAGAACCGGTCGATAATAGGACCGGAAAACAGTCCCGTTGCAATTCTTGTTGCAGCAAAAGCAACAAATGCCGAAGCGATAAGTCCGGCTGACCATCCCAATTGGTCGGCTGCAGAAACCTGGTACAGAAATAAACCGGTGGCCCAAAAAGGGGGGTTCAGAATAGCCGGTACCACATACCAGGTTCTCACATCTTTTGCCAGTAATTTGTATTGCTCGCTTGCCGATGGTTTCTCTTCATCTATAATTTCTTCATCAACAGCTGTTCTCTCTCTGCGGATTAGAAACCAGAGAACCGGGATAAAGAAAACAGCAATCACGAATGCAATTATGGCCCACGTGGTTCTCCAGTGAAAAAGAACAAGCATACCTGCAATTATTGACGGGAGAACTGCCTCACCCAGTGGATATCCTATTCCGGAAATACTGAGTGCTTTCCCGCGCAGCTGATCGTTGTATCGGGCCATAGTAGTTTGAGCGGTATGTCCACTCAATCCCTGTCCTGCAAGTCGTAGCAAAATCAACCCGACAAATAGCATAGATATATGCCAGGATACAGCCATCACAAGGCTGGCAATCAATAAACCGATCGCCACATACATGCTATATTGCCGAAGTGGAATACGATCAATCCATTGGCCCAGCCACGGTAGAGCAACTGCACTGGTTAATGTTGCAACAGAATATAGCGAGCCAAATGTTGCATTGCTCAACTCAAATGCGGTAAGGAAATATGGGACAAACAGAGAGATCAAGAAAGTTTGCCCGAAACTTGAAAAAAATGTAAATGAAACTGCAAAAGAGAGCAATCGCCTCTCCTTTCTGACAAATGCCAGGTAGGTCATTTTGTAGTGTCTGTAGTAATCTTTTTATTCATATTTAACATCTGTCAGTCGTCATCAATCAACTTTCAGATTTTTTAAAAAAACACTGAAAACCAGCAAGAATCTGAATAGATCTACGCTGTGTTCAACGTTGAAAGTATTTTACACATGCTTAAAGATCTACTGACAGACTTATAAAATACGGATTCTATGACTTAAAATGAATAATTTACAGTGACTTAACACGAAGCGCTACCATCAGTTGATACTTGTTATACAGTGCATTTTCGTCAGATGGGCTTAGAAAAAATACCAGAACAAAAGCAGAAATATGAGAATCCAAACGCCAATTTTAAACGATAACGGCTGCTTTGGAAATTCATAACCACAGATGGGACAAACCTCCGCGCTCTTATCAACTTCCATTGCACAACCGGGGCATTCTTTTGTTTTATTTGAACTCATGGTTGGTAATAATAAAAATTCACAGCTTCTTAACCGAATAATTGTACATTATACATAGGAGCAAAAGGGAGGTTCCCATGGAAACAAAACATAATACATATCCAGAAAGTGGTCTGATTAAATCTCGTAATCTGATTGCCGCTATTTCAAGCATCATTCCGGGTTTGGGGCATATCTACAAAGGGCAATACCGAACCGGAGCAGGCCTGATGATCATAAGCCCGTTTTTAATTTGGACTGCGTTGATCTTAGGTTTTGCAACCGCTGGTATTGGCTTACTCATTCCTGTATTCTTTTTGATTGCAATTGGCTGGCATGCTTATAATGTAGATGACAAGCGCAGACATCCTGCAGGAATTATCTAACTGTTCAGAACCAAATGTATTTAGGAAATAAAATTGATTCTTGAGGAATCAAGTGAAATTTGTGTGTGTTTTTTATTTCAATCGTGAATATGGGTTTCAATCCTTATCTTGTTATACTGATCTAAATTTAGAAATGAGCTAATAGTATATGTCTCCAAGATTTATTCGTCTTTTTCTGATTATAGCAATTCCCCTGGTACTTTTATCCATATCATCAACCTGGATTTTTGAGTGGATGTGGCTTGAGGAACTTGGTTATTCCCAAATTTTTTGGACGCTCCGCGGGACTCAGGTTATTCTTACGCTGGGAGCTTTCCTGATCGCCGCCATTTACTTTACCTTCAATTTCCGATATCTCGCCAAGCAATTACGTAACGTAAGTCTCGCAGGGACACCTCTCCAGGGAGTCAATATAAACTTCTCGAGTGATGAAGCTTATAAACGAATGCGCCAGTTTTTTACAATGGCGGCCCTTGTTATTGCTATGATGTTTGCATTCAGTTTCTATATTCGCTGGGACGAATCACTACGGTTTATCAGTGGAATTGAATTCGGGGAAGTTGATCCACTATTTGGCAACGATATTGGATTCTATATGTTCGACCTTCCCTTTTTAAATGTCCTGCAAGGGTCACTGGTTTCTATCGTATTTTTAACACTGGCCATACTTGTTCTGGCCTATGTTTTTACAGGATTGTTCAGAGTTCAATCATTTAACCGTTTTGATGCGCGTGACCAGGTATTGAATCACATCACGATTAACGCCGGAATATGGCTCTTACTGCTTTCTTGGGGTTTCTTTTTAGATCGATACGAACTCCTCTTCAAATCAGACGGAATAGTGTTCGGCGCCGGTTATACCGATGTGATGATTCAGCTCCCCTCCATCTGGATTCTTTTTATTCTTTCACTTTTACTATCACTCATTTTCTTTTTGAATCACTGGATCAAGCTGACAAAATATATTCCGGGAATAATCGCACTCTTTGTTGCCGTACTGGTCCTGGGTAGAGTGTTGATTCCATCTGTGGTACAACAGTTCAGTGTAGAGCCAAATGAACTGGAGCTGGAAACTCCCTACCTCGAAAATAATATTGAAATGACCCGGCTTGCCTATAATCTCGACAATGTTGAAGAGGTTGAATATGAAGCAGATGACACACTTGGCATTACCGACATTCGCAACAACCAGGATGCCGTTAATAATATCCGTCTCTGGGATCCACGCCTTCTGATTGGCACCTACAAACAGCTCCAGGAGATTCGATCTTATTACGAGTTTTATAATGTTGACAATGACCGTTACACGGTAGATGGCGATGTTAAACAGATGATGCTCTCGGCGCGTGAAATTGCAAGAGATCTGCCCAGCCAATCGGATACATGGGTAAACCGCCATATGCAATACACGCACGGTTACGGAATGGTGATGAGCCCCGTGACCGAAACCAACAGCCAGGGCGAACCCATTCTGTCGGTACGAAATCTGCCACCGGTTTATGAAAGTGACGATCTTCGCGTTGACAAACCCGCTATCTATTATGGAGAAAACAGTTCGGGATATTACATCGTAAACAGTGGCGTGGAAGAGCTTCACTATCCCGAGGGTGATGAAAATGTATATATCCATTACGACGGTACAGGTGGAATTCCGTTTAATAACTTTTTCAGAAAACTTCTTTTCGCCTGGGAATTGAGTGATATGAATATCCTTCTATCGGATTACATCCAGGATGAAAGCCGCCTTCAAACCTGGCGAAGTGTGCAGGAGCGGATCAACAAAATTACACCTTTCTTGCAGCTCGACAGCGATCCGTATCTTGTTCTCAACAACGGTAAACTCTACTGGATCCAGGATGCTTATACAACTTCATCCTATTTCCCCTACTCCGAACAATACGAGGGACGATATAACTACATCCGGAATTCAGTAAAAATTGTAGTGGATGCATACGAGGGTTCCGTAGATTATTATGTAATTGATGAGGAAGATCCGGTCTTAGAAGTGTATGATTCTCTTTTTCCAAATGTTTTCAAATCCTTAGATGAATTGCCAGACGGTATGGAAAACCATTTCCGGTATCCACAGGATCTGTTTGAAATTCAGATAAAAACCTTTTCGCGATACCACATGACCACACCGCAAGTGTTTTACAACCAGGAGGATCTCTGGACCCGTCCCAATGAAAAATACGGCGGTCAGCAATTAATTATGGAACCTTATTATGTGTTAGCCCGGCTTCCAGACGACCCAAAACTGGAGTTTATGCTCATCAGTCCGCTCACTCCTGAAAACAGGGATAATATGATCTCCTGGATGGCTGCTAAATCAGATGCTGCAAACTACGGCGATCTGATTGTTTATAAACTTCCAAAAGAGCGGCTTATTTACGGGCCGGCTCAAATTGAAGCCCGAATTGACCAGGACCCGGAAATTTCACGGCAAATTGCATTGTGGGATCAGAGAGGTTCTCGTGTGATTCGCGGAAATCTGATGGTGATACCTATAGAAAATTCATTCCTCTATGTTGAACCGGTTTTCCTTTTAGCTGAAGGAGTGGATATCCCGCAGCTTCAACGAGTGATTGTGGCTATCGGTGATGATATAGCGATGCAACCGACCATTGAACAAGCTATTTTTGATCTGTTTGGAGACGAAGCCGATTTTATCGTACCAGAAACAGCTACCGAATTGGCACAGCGACAAATTGCTGCTCAAGCTCCCGGAGATAGTCTTGTTGTAGATCCTCAAATCGCTGAACAATTGGATGAAATCCGATCCATTTGGGCTGATCTGAGAACTGCCCTTGAAGATGGTGATTACTCAAGATATGGTGAGTTGTTAAATGAGTTGGATGAATTGATTAATAACGAGTAGTAAGTATTAAGTAGCGAGTATTGAGTATATTTAGTTTCAGATCTTAATACTCAATACTTGCTACTCGATACTCATTTGTAATACAACATCCTTCGCCACCTGCATCCCGATGGCAATGCCCATTCCGCTAAGGCCAGCCGCCGCCCAAACATTTGGCTCAACTTCTTTGATGATCGGCTCCTTATTTTCGGTCATTCCCATAATTCCGCTCCATTCCATATCAATCTCGAAATCAGGCGGCACGTTAATCACATTTTCAGCAAAATCGATAAGATAATTTTTTATGGTTTGATTGGTACCGAATTGATCCGTGGTTTCTTCAATAATTGCCCGATCTCTACCACCTCCCAACAGTAATCGATCTCCCAGATCTCTAAAATAAACGTAACCTTCGTTGTAGTGGAAGATACCTTTCCATTTAAAATCTTTGATCGGTTTTGTGATGAATATAAATCCTCTTGCCGGTTTCACTGGAATATCCACCAGGTTCGAAATAAATCCATTGACAGCAAGTACCATTTTATTAGGGGTGATTTCAATCGAATCATTCAGCACCGCTCGATTTGATTTCACGGAGGTAACCGGGCAGTTCCACCAAAGACGTACACCCGCTTTTGAAAGCTTTTCATGCAGATGCCTCATCATTCTTCCACTGTTGATAGCTCCCTCCACCCTGTTTTTGATCGCCGGGTATCCCCGGTATTCGGTTGATGAATACACTTCCGTCAATCCCAGTCGATCTTCCAGGATTTGATTCATTCGACCGATCTGGTCTCTTGATTTCTCAAACTTCTCCTGGTCAGTAAAAATCTCATAGCCACCGGTGTGGATGTAATCCATATTTTCATCACCGATGGTTTGCCTGAGAAGTTGTAATCCATTCCATCGTCGTTCAATACGATTAAAAACCGTCTCCTCCCCCGCTCTTTTGATATCAGCCAGATGTTCGGAAATGGAACCGATGCAAGCAAAGCCAGCATTTCGTGTACTGGCACCGTACGGTGCAAACCCGCGGTCAGCCACCACCACATCGTGATCCGGATATTTCTCTTTGTAGAAGAGTGCTGTCGATGCGCCAACAATTCCCGCTCCAACAATAAACAGATCGGGTGATTTGAGCCATTCTTCGCGTTCCCAAAAGGAGAATTCAGGTACAACTGTATTCATCAATAATTCGTTATTCAAGATTTCAGAAATACTTTTGTGATTCGAAAAAATACCAAATTTCAAATTCCAAATCTCAAACAGTTAGATGCATTCGGTTATAGTTAAAGATGTTTGGAATTTGGTGTTTAGGATTTGGAGTTTGAGACTCAAAATGTGGATAACTTTGTGGAAAAGTTGTGGGAAAGTAATTGAGTTTAGGTATTGACAATAGCACCGGAATTGTGCTAATTACAATTGAACACACTTGACAAAAACACTACGGTGTGATTGTTGATAGGTCGAAATAATAGTCCGCGGCCTTTTTGTGAATTTCTTTCGGACAGGAAGGATGATCAGATGTGTTCCGGGCGCTTTTTTTATTTCTGCCTCTCTCCACGTTCAGCTCTCCTCCCCTTCAGTTCCAATAAAGCTGGTTCAAGTTTGTAACTTTACTCATTCCAAAGGTCCTCCTTTGGAATACAACGCCAGAAGCTCCGCTTCTTTACAATTGGGGAGTCCGTCATTTTTGGGCGTGTGGTGTACATCCCCCGAGTTCTTCCGATTCCGATAAATCGGATCGGACTCACTTTCCCCCTTCAAAGGGGGAAATTTTCTCAACTCAAAATATATTCTTCAGGTGCTGTAACACGTTCTCCGGTTTTGGTGGCCTGTTCGGCAAGCAAAGTCCAAACGGATGCATTGTATCCTTCTTTGGTCAGTTTTTCAGGGGCACTTCCTTTCCTGATGAAGTTCACAAATCCCTCCAGGTAGAGAAGTGTATCATTCATTTCATAGTCAGGTGTGATGTATTCACCGCCCATTCGAACAGGTGAGTTGAGAACCCACGTTGCACCGCCAATCGGAATTGCCTCATTTTTATTCTGCTCGATGCATTCTACTAATTTTTGCATAGCGGGCGGTTCAGGCGGATTTTCCTGGTACTGCATGTTCGATTCCAGTTCTAACGTACCATCATTTCCCATTACCTGAACCTGTACTCCATTATGCTTATTGCTCGTGATGCAATCATATACAAAATGGATGTTGTCCGGGTATCTGAAGATCAACCCAAAATTGTCATACACTTCCCGGCCATCATCAAAAAAGTTGATGCTGCCGCTTCCCATCACCGATTCCGGCGGAGATCCCAACACCCAATTCGCAACCTGGAAATGATGAGAGCCGAGTTCAGAGATCATTCCGGCAGACAGATCCTCATAAAAACGCCAGTTGAGCCGGCGGTCTAATTCCGTTCCGCGCCCGCCTGTATTTTCATAAAACACCCAGTCCGTATTTCGGGTCCACCAACCGCGCATCATCACCAGAGGACCTAAATCCCCACGCTTAATTTTTTCCATCGATTGCAGATACACGGGATTGAACAAGCGCTGGTGGCCGATCAACAGAATTTTATCCTCTTCAATATGTGTATCATACATCCTTTTTACATCTTCAAGATGTCGCGCCATCGCTTTTTCGCAATACACATGCAAACCTGCCTGCATCGCATCGATCGTCATCTGGGCATGCTCATAAAGCGGAGTGGCAATCACAACACCATCCAATTCTACCTCATCAATCATTTTTCGATAATCATAAAACGCTTCTGCATTTCCGCCGGTCAGTTCGATAGCCCGTTCGTAGTGTGGCTCATAATTATCACAGACAGCCGCAATTTCGAGATTCATTGTTTTCTCGAGTTCCTGTAGATTTTGGACCAACCCTGTTCCCCGTGAGCCCACTCCAATCACTCCAAGGCGGACTCTGTCGGATGCTCCCATTCCCGTTGGAGCTGGATTGTTAAAAATGGAAAACCAGGGCATTGTGGTGGTCATTACAGATGAACCGGCAAGCGCCGCCGTCATTTCGAGGAATTGTTTTCTGTTGATACTCATGTGATCTGTCTGTTATGGATTTGTACTTGTTTTTGTCATTGCGAGGAAGCGGAGCGACCGTGGCAATCTTCTTACGACTTACGGAGATTGCTTCGCTTTACTCGCAATGACTTAAATATCAGGTTTAAATAAAACTACATCCGGTTCTTCCGGTTCATAATCAACCTTCACTATTTCAATATCATCATATTTTTCGATCAGTTCACGGATTTTTTCATCCGGCAATAACAAACAGGCTGTTGATAATATTTCTGCTAAAATTGGTGAGCTCGCAGAAACACTTGCTGCCGTAAATTGTTCGTGCGGCTTGCCGGTTTTTGGGTTGATGACATGCTGATGATTCTGCAGTTCTCCATCATCATTCAGATAAAAATTGCTCGATGTAGATACCGATCCGTTGCTCACCTCAAATTCATGAATCGAATTCCCCGGATTTTTATAATTATTAATCCCGATTTTCCAGGCCCCTCCGGCCGGATGTTCTCCCATCGCCAACACCGAACTCTCCCCAAAACTGATAAACGCATTTTCTACGGCCGAACTTTCAATCATCTGTTTCACTTTTTCAAGGGCATAACCTTTGCCAAAGCCTCCAAGATCCAGTTCGGTTTTTTCTGTTTTAAACCGTACGGTTTGATCTTCTTCATCCAGCTCAACATGCTGCATACCCACCGATTCTTTTATGGTTTGCAGATTTTTTTCTGATTGTTCTTCTTCATTTTTCCAATAATCCATTAGAGGACGAAGAGTAATGTCAAACGCACCGTCGGTCATCTCCCATCCGTATTTACACGCTGTTAAAATCTCAAAACATTCATCATCAGTCTTCACATCCGCATGGAAAGCATCACGATTTATTTTCGAAATTTCACTCTTCTCAATAAATCGGCTTAACCGTGATTCAATGCGGTTTACTTCATCTTTTATCTTCTGAAACAGTTCATCACCGGTTCCATCCTGCAACCCCGGAATCAGAACATAAAAACGGGTTGCCATTGCATAAAAACCGTTTCTGTACAGAGTGAGCGTCTCAGACATGGAACTACGAATAAAGGTTTTTTGAAAACTGGTAATCCTCAGATATGTATTTCGAAGGGTTTACTGCAGTGTGCTGTCTGCAAGAATCATAGATCGCTTCCACTGCCGCTAATGATTTCAACGCTTCCGGTCCCGAGACAGGCGGTTGATCTCCCTTCAAAATAGCATTAACAATTTTTCTGTATTGCTTCACAAAAAAGGTGTCATCTGTTTGCTGGCTAAAATCATCGGAGGTCTCACCATCATTAGAAATCAACTGAAATTCATCCCCCTTTAATATCGCCGTTCCTTTCGAACCGTTAATCTCTATGGTTCGGGGCTGCGGTGGTACAATAGATGTGGATGCCTCAAACTGTCCGAGCATTCCGTTGACAAACTGCAGTGTAGCCACCAAATTGTCTTCTGCCTCAATTCCTTCGTGAGTCAACGTATCCTTCAAACCAAACACACATTTCAGATCGCCAAGTATCCAGATCAAAAGATCTATGGTGTGGATGGATTGATTGATCAACGCGCCACCGCCATCCAGATCCAGAGTTCCGCGCCAACCGGAATCGGAATAATAATCCTGAGAGCGAAACCATTTTACCGTTCCGCGGGCCATCACCGGTTTCCCAATTTTACCTGAATCGACCGCATCTTTCAATTTCAAAACGGCATCAGAGTACCGGTTTTGATAAATGACCGCGAGTTTCACACCATTATTCTCACAACTTTCAATCAACCTCTGCCCGCGGTCCACCGAAACTTCAATAGGTTTATCAACGATGACATGCTTACCCGCCTCTGCCGCTTTGATTCCAAAATCGAGATGAGTTCCACTTGGCGTACAGATGCTTATCGCATCAATATCATCCTGCTTTAGCATCTCATCATAATCAGCATACAGCCGTACATCAAACTCTTTGGAAAAATTTTCCCTGTTCTCTTCCGTCCGGCTGCTTGCGGCGATCAATTCCGCATTTTCTGTATTCAAAGTTGACCGAGCGTGTTGATAAGAGATCACCCCCAGTCCAACAATTCCTATTCCTAATTTTTTAGGTAGATTACTCATGTTTTGTCTCATTTTATGATTTTATTCAAATCTTTCCATCCACTTCTCCACATCATTATTTCCTTCTTCGGGTGACCATTCTGCAAAGATTTTATCATTCTCTGCATCATAAGGACCTTTTTTGCATTCAAATAAAATCGTGTTCTCTTCCAAAACAATAAACGAATGCCAGACCTTTGATTCAATATCGATCACCCCGGGAAATGGTTCGCCATTTATTTCAATTTTGGTCAGTACAGTTCCATTCTCATCAAATGTATAAAACCGAATGCTTCCCTCAATCAAAACCAATGATTCTGTAGCATGTTCAAGCGGATGTTTATGAGGACGAATATAGGTTCCCGGCTGCAGAAAATTGATCATCCGCTGAACTCTGGCATCCTGTGTCCGGTGAATGGGCAGGATAATCCGAAGGCGTTCACTTTCTCGGGATGCCTTCAATCCATCCTTAATCATCTGTTCAGACAACTGAAACAGATCACCGGAAACATTATCAAATGCCAGGTTTGACATTCTTAAGCTCCCAACGCCAGACCAGCCATCAGAGCCGCACCGGTTTTGAACGCCCGTTCATCGATATTATATCTTGGATGATGCCAGCTCCATTTTGAATCGGCTTCATCACTCCCGGTTCCCAAAAAGAAAAACGTGCCGGGAAATTCCTGCTGGTAAAAAGCAAAATCCTCGCCCGCCATCACCGGTTTTTTCAGGTTGATTACATTCTCATCGCCTAATATGCTTTTTGCGGCTGAAACTACATTTTCCGTACACTGCTTCATCATTAATTACAGCCGGATATCCTTCAACAAATTCAAATGTATAAGTAGCACCGGCTCCATCCGTTGCTCCTTTAATAACCTCCTCCATCCTATTTTTGATGAATCGGGCAGTTTCCATAGAGAAGGCCCGAACAGTTCCCAGCATCCTGGCATTTTCAGGAATCACATTAAACGCCGAACCCGCTTCAATTTTTCCAACGGTAATCACTGCTGGTTCGGTTGGATCCATTGAGCGACTCACAATGGTTTGAAACTGTGTAATAATTTGAGACGCCAACACAATTGGGTCCACTGCCGTATGAGGCGCCGCGGCATGTCCGCCTTTTCCATGAATGGTCACATCAAATTCAACCGTACAAGCCATGAGCGGACCCGGTTTTACGGCCACCTGACCCGGCATATAATTTGGATTTGTATGAAGTCCGTACACTTCCTGAACTCCCAATTTCTGCAAAGCTCCCGTCTCGGTCAGTTTTCGCCCTCCGCCCGGCAGTTTCTCTTCTCCCGGCTGAAATATCAAAACAATAGTTCCGTCAATCTGATCTTTCAAATCCGTTAAAATTTTTGCTGTGCCGAGAAGATTAGCAGTATGTCCGTCATGGCCGCAGCAATGGGCGGCACCGGGTCGCTCAGAAATAAACTCAGACTTCGCCTCACCCACCTCATCCATCGGCAGTGCATCTATATCTGTTCTCAGAGCAATCACACGATCTGAATCATCCCCCCTTATAATCCCTAAGCAACCGGTCTCCATCGGACGCTGAGTTTCAATCTTCATTTTTTTGAGTTCATGGAGAACGTAATCAGTCGTATCAAACTCTTTAAAACTTACCTCCGGATTTTTGTGGAGATGCCTCCGGATTTGAACCATATACTCAAAATATTCGTCCGCTTTTTTTTGTATTGTGTTTTGTAAATCAGTTGTCATACAGATGCTTAAACTAAAATGTTTTGAATCTTTTCTTTGTCGTGAATTGACTACCCAATATAATAAAAAGACAACTTAACGTATTCTTCATCTGATATAGATAGCTTACAGAATGTTGAGCATCAGAGAGTAAACGAGAAAAAACCTTCGGCTATATCAACAATCAAATGAAACCCCCTGTATCCACTTTATTTTCTCTTATCGTTTTTTTTCTGCTTTTCCCACCTGGCAACGTTCACTCCCAGTCAAAACTTGATGTTGGCGGATACCTGCAAACCTGGTACATCTATCAAAAACAAGATGTTCTGTATACTTCAATGGGCAACCTCCCCGTGCTGAATGTTCAAAGACAGGAAACTGCCGGATTTAGAATTCGGCGTGCGCGTCTGACAGCTAAAGGCTCACTAAACGAGACATTTAGTATAAGCTCCTGGGTTGAACTGGCAACTGAAACTCCATCCCTGCTTGATTTTTATGTGGATGCAGAAATCTCAAAAACTTTCACAGTTCGCGCCGGTCAAATAATGATGCCGGGCCAATCGTACGATACCTCGCGACGATTTTCATCCAAATTACCCTTTTTTGAGCGTCCTTCTATCACCACGAAATCTTCCTCTTTGATGGGATATAACGCTTTTCGGGATATTGGTTTGATGGCATACGGACAGGTTGGAAAACTCTGGTACGGTGTGCAGATCAGCAACGGGTTAGGGCGATTTCAGCAAGCCGGATCCTCTTTTTCTGAGCGTGATTTTGGCAGCGGTTTATACGGCGGCAGAATTGATGTTGAAGTGGCGAAGGGCTTGGAATTGGGAGGGCATATCTCAACAAATCAACAGCGAAATCTAATTCAAAACGGTTCGGAACCTTTAGATATTAACCGAACTTCCTGGTCCCTGCGTGCTTCTTTGGATGACCTCCTCATTCCACGATTCTTTGCACAAGCGGAACTCATCCATTTCAAAGCTAAAGATGATAATTGGGGAATTGCTGCAGATCCAGAACATCAATACAAATTGTCGGGATTTTACCTGGAAACGGGCTATCGAATCACTCAAAACTGGCATGTTTTAGGCCGGTATGATGAAATGAATGAGGAGCCCGATCAATCACTTGTCAGTGCTACAAAATTGTATTCAAACCAATACACGTTTGGAATCACCCGGTTTATCCGCGATGATCAAAAAGAGATCTCCAGAATTCATCTGAATTACTCCTTTGGTGAATCCGGTCCGATGAATCTTGGTGAATCCATTCTCGTGCTCGTACTCCAGGTAAAATTTATTCCGTGATAAAAACGATTTTTACAGACAACAAAGCTTCAAATTGTTATCATTGATTCAAGTCTGCGGAATAATAGAGATTTGCTATTTCTCCTCAGCAATAATTATAAACTGACAGCTAATAGCCAGATCAATCAACCCAATACAAAAGAAGAATTATATGCATTACCTGTTAATCTACAACTTAGCCCCAGACTATCTCGAACGACGAGGCGAATTCCGCGATGAGCATCTTAAAATAGCTTGGAATTCCAGTGAAAATGGAAAACTGATTCTTGGCGGTGCACTTCAAGATCCTTCCGATCAGGCTTATCTTTTATTCGAAGATGAGTCGCCGAAATCCGCAGAAGAGTTCGCCAACAATGATCCGTATGTTAAGAATGGAATCGTTGAAAGCTGGGAAGTCCGTCCCTGGATGACGGTTGTGGGCAAAGATGCGGCAAATCCGGTAAGGTGAATACTCTCCTCTCGAGAGGAGACAGATAGTGAAGCGTTCAGCGGAGCTATCAGAGGTGTGTTTAGCAAGGCTTCAGCTAACTACTTGACGAACACACCCCGAGTTCATTCGCTACACGCTCATTTCACTTTCCCCTCTCAAGAGGAGAGTTTTAAATCCTAAATTTTTCTAAAACATGCCAGAAAAAAGCTCAAAACCAACCATCCAAAAAACCGGAGACGGCTCCACCTCTCTCTATTCTCCAACATTTGATCAGCTTTACCACAATCCAAATGGAGCCGTGGCCGAAAGCCGGCATGTTTTTTTTGAGACGAATGGCCTTTTGGATGCTTTCCAAAACATGGATTCCCTAAACATTTTTGAAGTTGGATTCGGAACGGGGTTGAACTTGCTTTTAACTCTGGACTATCTGCGTGAATTCAAGGTTGAAACAGAAATCGCGTACTACAGTGTAGAGGCCTTCCCAATTGATGCGGATATCACTGAAGATTTTGAATTTGGTGATGAACCCGGTCTTCAAAAATCCCTGCCGATGTTAAGAACCGTCCTGCAGGATATCTACCCGGGCATGAATCGTTTTCAACTAACAGATCAACTTTCACTGCACCTTTGGTTTGGTTTTTTTGATGATCTTTTTGAGGAGCATGAGAAATCGCCAATCATAAATCATAACATAGATTTTATTTTTCATGATGCATTCTCGCCTGAAGTCAACGAAGAACTCTGGACTCCAGGTGTGTTTAAAAAACTGGCTTCAATTTCTAAAGATGACGCTATTCTGTCCACCTATTGCGCCGCCTCAGCCGCCCGAGCTGTGATGGCCGTTGCCGGATGGAAAATCGCAAGAGCGCAAGGAGCCTTAGGAAAACGTGAGATGACAGTTGCTTCTCTTGATGAAGATAAACTGGAAAGCTTTAAACGCGTGAATGAAGAACGGTTAGCTGAACGGTTTGAGAAAGGGTGATTTTGAGTAGAAAACGCTGAGACGCGGAGTCGCAGAAGTAATATGTTCTCCTCTTGAGAGGAGACAGATAAAATCTCAGTCAGAGATTTCATCAGGGACACGGCATTTAGGATTTTAAACCGTATAAAACTTTTTAGCCTCTGTATTTTTAATAATTTTAGAAGCAGGCTCAACGAATTTTAACAGATCTTTATATCGATTCGATTTTGCTTGAATAGCAACTATTGCAATATCAAAATTTGATAAATCTTGCTGGTAGGAAAGATTTTGATCGATTGTCACAAACACATCAAATGTTTCTTGTGCTTTATCGAGTAAGATACCATTCTTAATTCCCGTCCATTTTTCTGCGGTCACGGTTGAGACCTCAAAATTTTGTTCATACTCCTGGAAGCGATACATCAATTTTACAGGGAGGCATTCATCGAGCAGAATCCGAATCATTTGGAGGGAACGACTCTTTTTTGAGCTCGTTCAAGAAGTGCTATCACTTGATCTCGTTTTACAGAAGGAAAGTCTTCCAAAAATTCTTCAACAGTATCACCGGCTTTCAGATAATCCCAAAGAGCTTTAACAGGAACCCGTGTATCTTTAAAAACCGGAGTTCCTCCCAAGATCTCTTTATTCCGCGCGACGATATTTGAACTCTTTTTGATCATATTTTAATATACTCAAATAGAGTCTGATAGTAAATGAGAGCATTATGGATGAAAAAAGACGAAAAGAACTGGAAGCAAAAGGATTTCAGATAGGATCTGCGGCAGATTTTTTAGAACTCGCCCCTGAAGAGGAAGCATTCATTGAAATTCATTTGGAACTTAGCGGTCTGATCAAATCCCAAAGAAAAAAGATTGGGTGGACACAAGAACAGCTTGCTTCAGCGATTGGATCCAGCCAATCCAGAATTGCAAAAATGGAAGCCGGAGATTCCGGCATTACGCTGGACTTAATGATGAAAGCCTTGCTCAAATTAGGTGTATCGAAACAGGAGATTGGGAAATTGCTTGAGGGGAGTTTGGAGTCTGTTTGATTTGAAGAAGACAATTTGTGATGAAAAGGATTGCCACAAAGACACGGAAAAACTATGTTTCTCTGTGCTTCCGTGGCATTTAAAACTGCGGGTTCTTGCTCTCATCATTATACCAGTAAAACTCGCCGGCCACTTTGGTTGAGTCGTTTAGAAAGTAGAGCTCTTTTCTGCCTTCACTGTCTCTGTAGATTCATGTGACGAGCTCCTCTCCCATCTTCAACTTATACCACAACCGTTCCTGCGGACCCCAGATGTGTTCCATAGTTTTGGTCAGAACATTCACGCTGTCCGGCTCTCCCAGCATCTCTTTAATTTCGGTTTGATGGAGACCGGTGAAGGGTGCAGGTGATTCGAAGAGCTAAAACTATAAATGTCGAAATATTATTCAAACTCTATAAAAATGACATAAGTAGAGATTATTTTCAATTCCTTCTGGCACCTCTCCCCAACTCTTCTCATTTTGACGGTTCAGCTTTATCATTTAGAAATTCAAAACAATGGTATCGGCTCAGTCCTCCTACGCTAAGCCAGCTCTACGAAGTTCAAACATAGTTGAGACTTCGGAGGATGTACGAGCCGATGTACGATTATGCAACAATTTGACATTTTAGCGAAATCACTTCAGCCGCACTATTCTCATTTTAATGTGGCCAACCGGCTGCTGTTTACTGGTCACTCGCACCAGGCGTGGCCGGATGCAGCATTTGATGGGGTTCAGGAGTACATGCGGGTCGTTGCCGAACAGGTGGATAAAAAGTGGGAGTTTGGTTTCGAAAAAACGGAGATCATGCGCGGCTATCTCCGGGATTATTATGATGACCCAACCGGGAAGTACTGCCGCGAACAGAATACACACGTACTGCTGGTTTCGTGGCTTTCTTCGCTGGACCTGAAGAACAAGCCAAAAATTCTCACAACTACAGGTGAATTTCATTCGATGTATCGCCAGCTTCGGCGGCTGGAAGAGGAAGGACTGGAGATCGTGTATCTGCCTCACAAAGATGATGAAAAACTGTTGGAATCTGTCCGCCAAAACCTGGACGAAAGAACCGCCGCTGTGATGCTCTCCCGTGTCTATTTTGAGACAGCTGAAGTCAACACAAAACTTCCGGAAATTGCACAGGCTGCAAAAGAGTCTGGCGTACCCATTATGATTGATGACTATCACGGTACGAATGTAGTACCACTCTCACTCAAAGAAAAAAACATGCAGCATGTGTACTTGCTCATCGGCGGATACAAATATTTGCAGTGGGGCGAGGCGAACTGTTTTTTGCGATATCCGGAGGATTGTGAGCTGCGGCCTGTCATTACAGGATGGTTTTCTGCCTTTGAACAATTGGATCATCCAAGAGACGATCATCCTGTAAAATTTGATGATGGTGATCAGAAATTCGCCACGGCTACCTATGATCCCATCTCCCAATTCCGCGCGGCAGCGGTCACTGAATTTTTCAAAAAACAGGGACTCGACTCGGAAGTTCTCAGAAATCAATACTCATCACAATTAACCTATCTTCGGGAACTGTTTGATGAGCAGAATTTTAAGGGATCTGGAATTGAGCACGCAAATAAGCGTCCGGTAGAAGAATCGGGGGGATTTTTGGCACTGCGATCAGATAAAGCCAGAAAACTGAGAGCGATGTTACTTGAAAAAGATATTTTTACGGATGCGAGAGATGACATTTTACGAATCGGCCCGGCTCCGTATACTACTTCTGAGCAGTGTGAGAAAGTGATTGGGGAGCTTTTTGGGTGTTTATAAACAACCTTCAAGCGTCCGTAACAAAGTGAAGGTCCTTGAAGCGTTGTGGGTAATTGGCTTCAATACGCTTTGCCACCTTAAATCCGCCACGCTAAAAGGGGCTAACGAACGCTTGAAGGTGGCTGTATCACTCTTCCAAAAAATACTTGTTTTCTAAGTTCTCCTTAAACTCCTCATGTGCATCAATAAAGTTTTCTCTACCCCCAAGAAAATCCAATACTTTATTCCTGCTAATAAGAGTTCTCTGATTAGATAATATTTCATTGTATGATGAATAGTCATAGGTTGTAAAATTACTTGTAAATCCATGATGAATTGGATTTCTATGAATATAACATATTAGTTGAGCTAAATACTCTTCATTATTAACCTTGATTCTTTTAAATCGTCCATCAAAAAGAACTCCTGATCTTTCTTCTCTTTTGTTAAAGTACTTCGTATAGCTATTGAACAAATGTCCGAACTGCGTAGAGGCGGAATAGACTTTAAATTGTTTGTAGCCGAGTCCATGAAGAGAATCTGATGCCATTTTGATGTTTAGCTTTTCAAATATTGATTTTTGTTCGTCTGTAGATCTGACTCTAATTAAAAGATGAATATGATTTTTTAACAAGCAGAAAGCATATGTATCAACGGCTAATAAAAGATAATAACGATACCGATTCAAAAAGTGTTTGTAATCCCTTTCACCAAGAAAAACATTTTTTTTGACGATTCCTCTGTGATAAATGTGATAGTAACAATTTTCTTCAAGTTTCATTCCTTTTGTTTTTATATGAATAAAAAGCAATCTTGAGCAATCTTCAAGGGTTCCCCGTGTTTTTCCGGGATCTTTGAAGCGTTTTGGGTTAAGGTATCTCATCCCAAATTCATTAGGAGTGACCGCCACGCTTCAAGGAGCTAACGCACGCTTGAAGGTGGCTTTTTAAACTTTTTTTGTAAGGGATCACGAAAATTTGGTTCATACATATAATGCACATATATTCAAATCAGCTTGTTATTCAATAATATCTGATAGATTTTGTGCAAAAGATAAAAGATAGAAACCGGGTGACATGAGGATGGCACTTTCCGTTGATATTTTGTGATCAAACAATTTTAAACTATTAAATTAGACATTATGGCATCATCCAAAAACGACAGACAAAAAGCGATTGACATTGCAATCGGTCAAATTG
The DNA here is from genome assembly GCA_034521495.1 of Balneolaceae bacterium. Classification (NCBI taxonomy): domain Bacteria; kingdom Pseudomonadati; phylum Balneolota; class Balneolia; order Balneolales; family Balneolaceae; species Balneolaceae bacterium. Next base: position 433,501 of record JAXHMK010000009.1, on the reverse strand, counting down.
AGAAACAGCATGGAAAAGGAACCGTCATGCGCCTCGGAGACCAGACAGATAACGAGGTCCCTACCATTTCTACAGGTTCCATTATGGTGGATTATGCCCTGGGTGTAAAAGGAATACCGAGGGGACGTGTTACAGAAATTTACGGTCCCGAAGCAAGTGGTAAAACAACCCTCGCCTTGCAGGTGATAGCTGAAGCCCAAAAAGCGGGTGGTTATGCAGCATTTATTGATGCCGAGCACGCCTTTGATCCAAAATATGCACGAAACCTGGGAATTAATACGGATGAACTTTTAATTTCACAACCCGATAGTGGTGAACAGGCACTTGAAATTACTGAAACCCTGATTCGTTCAGGTGCCCTGGATGTGATTGTGATTGACTCTGTTGCTGCCTTGGTTCCACGTGCTGAATTGGAAGGTGAAATGGGTGATTCTCACATGGGTCTCCAGGCACGATTGATGTCCCAGGCCCTTCGTAAAATTACCGGCGTGGTTAGCAAAACCCGCACGGCTTGTGTATTTATAAATCAGGTTCGGGAGAAAATTGGCGTGATGTTTGGAAATCCGGAAACCACAACAGGCGGACGTGCCCTGAAATTCTACTCCTCTGTTCGAATTGAAATCCGGCGAATTGGTTCCATCAAAAAAGGTGATGAAGTGATGGGGAACCGAACCAAGGTAAAAATTGCCAAAAACAAAGTAGCTCCACCTTTTAAAGTGGTTGAGTTTAATATTCTTTACGGCAAAGGTATTTCCCGTACATCTGAAATTCTGGACCTGGCCGTTGAATATGACATTATTGAAAAACGAGGGAGTTGGTATCGATACGATGGTGAACCAATTGGACAGGGGACTGATGCCGCCATGCAGTTCCTTGAAGAGGAAGAAGAGTTATGCAATAATATTGAAAAAACTGTTCGCAAAAAATTGATGCCTTCTGAGGATGAAGAAGAAAAAGCAGACGAGAAGGAGAAAGAAAAAGAAACCGCTGAACAGGATGAATAAAATTCAACGGGCATCCGGAAATACGCAATCAGAGATTGAGAAAAAGCTCCCGCTGTCCGTCACAAAAATTACCGTTCAGAAAAAGAATCAGGACAGATACTCTCTTTTTCATGATAAACTGTTCCTGATTGGTATCAGCCGGAAAACAAAAAATGATTTCTCGATTGAAGAAGGCGTCTCACTGACGCCTTCTCTGTTTCGACAGCTGAAAGATGCTGAAGATTTGGTTGCTATTCGTGAAGCCTGTTTCCGGTATTTATCAAGACGGGATCATTCCTCATTTGAGCTCAGGCAGAAAGTTGAAAAAAAAGGGTATAGTAAAAATGATATTGAACAAGTCGTTCAAAATTTGGCAGATAAAGGATATTTGAATGATGAATCATTTGCCGCAAAGTTTGTTGAAGAGAAAACCGAACTCAATCAATGGGGACCAAAAAAAATTAAGTCTCACCTCTACAGAAAAGGAATTGACCGAAAAATTATCGATAAAGTTCTGTCCCAAAAAACCGACAATTTACAGCAACAGCAGATTTGTGTAGATTTGGTGATGAAACGAAAGCGTCATTTCTTGAGAGAGAAAGACAAATACAAACAAAAACAGAAAATTTATCGATATCTTGCAGGACGCGGATTCTCTGGTTCTGTAATCAAGAAATCTTTACCCCGTATTACGGATAAACTCCATGCTTAGTAATCTAACAGTAGAAAAAGTTGTTAAATCGATCCTGTTCGCAGCGGGAGTACTGGTTGTGGGGTTGATTTTATATAACTACAGTAGCCTGGCAGTATATGCAATCATCGCACTTCTATTTAGTTACCTGCTCGAACCTATAGTCAACCGTATGCAAACGGCCGGCATGACCCGGACAATTGCGATTGGAATAACACTGGCAACCGTTTTCTTAATTATCATCTGGATTTCTACCAGTATTATACCCATTGTAGCTAATAGAATGGCTATTCTTACAAGACAGCTTCAGAGTGAAAATTTAGTCATTATTGCTCAGCAGATTGAAACGAATCTGAGAACCTATTTTGATTTTATCCCAAGCGGTTATTTTGAAGAAAACGTAACCGGATTTATTGAAGATATTTTTAATTTTGGACGGCTCTCTAATGTATTAGGTAATGTTATCTCCATCTTTACGAACCTTTTTGCTGCTTTTCTGGTCATACCGTTCGCCACGTTCTTCTTTCTTAAAGACGGGGCAAAAATTCGCCGTGATCTCATGAAAATGGTTCCAAATAAATATTTTGAAACCACACTCAGCCTAATTGATAAAATTGAAACCCGTCTTGGGCACTATTTCAGAAGCGTGTTGTTACAGTGTACACTTGTTGGGGTAGCATCGTGGTTGGCATTGTCGGTTGCCGGATTGAATAATGCCGGTACCGTTGGCATTATTATTGGGGTGGCAAATACCATTCCCTATTTTGGGCCGGTAATGGGTTATCTCATATCCATTCTTATCTCCATTATTGAAACAGGCAATTTTTCGCTGGTCATTCCTTGTATTCTCGCTGTGATGTTTGCACAATTGCTCGACAATATTGTTCTCCAGCCTCTTATCTTTTCAAAATCAGCCGATATGCATCCGGTTGCTATCCTGTTTATCATTATGATTGGTGCTCAGACAGCCGGAATCCTTGGAATGCTCGTTGCCATTCCAATCGCCACCATCATTAAAATTACTGTAAATCAGATAATCTGGTCATTCAATAATTACCAGGTTTTTCGAGAAGGCAAACGCTCATTTAAACCGGTCATACAGGAATCTGATTCAGCAGATATTCACAGTAACGAATAGTTATAGAAAGGTAATTTAAATCTGTTGTTTGACAATTTTTGTGAGCTTTTCAAAATATTTTCCTGAGCGATTCTTATCAGTGTTTGGTAAAGCATAATGATATCACTCCAGCGTACAGAGGCTGAGGTTCGCAGACACTGGATCAAAGAGTTACCATAATTGTCAGGATGATCGATATGATCGTCTTCCCATACAGGATCAATGGGCAGAAACCCATTTGTTTCGATCCAGTTTTCCATGAAGGCAGCTTGCAAACCACTTACTCCCTCTCCCATTATCTTGAAATGTGTTTCTCTCCATTCTGACGGGTCTCTTGCATTCCCTTCCCACTCTTTTGCAATTCCTACACCACCGGTGAATGCCACTTTCTTATCACAAATTAACACCTTACGATGAGTTCGATTATCTGTTTTCCAAATTTTCCAGCGAACAAGGGGGCGGAACCACTTCAATACAACGCCATGATTTTTCATCAATGAGGAGAGTTCGTCAGACATAAAACTGGCACCATAACTATCTAAAACAACACGATCTTGTAAACCCTCCTCTGCTTTTTTAGAAAGAGCTTTGGCAAATTCAACAGCCACATCTCCTGATCAATAAACGAATATTAAATAATCAATCTGTTTTTCAGCTTTCTCAATGGCATTCAGCATGGCGGGAAATATCTCATCACCATTTAGCAACACTTCAACTGAATTATTCTCGGTAAAAGGAATACCTAAAGTATTCTCTAAGACATTCTTGTATTGGTTTCGGCTTTTTAACCAATGATTTTGAGTTTACATATTCTTTGTCACACTACCCGATGGCTCAATATAATTGACGTCATTGTTTATCAGTAGATGTAGTTGACCAGGTTAAACTTTGGTATTCCTGCCAAAAATTAATGACACAACAAAAAGTACTAAAAATATGTAGAAAAGTATCTCAGCGACTCCTGCTGCAGCTCCGGCAACTCCGCCAAATCCTAAAATAGCTGCGATAATTGCGACAATTAAAAATGTTATGCTCCATCGTAACATACTTTACTTTTTTTTATTTAATTTTTCGTTCCAATGAGAATAACTCCTAACACCAAAACAAATACAGAAATGATAACTGGAATTGGATCTCCTTTACTTACAACTACATCGGCGCCTAAAAATCCAAAACTCTCACTGTTATTTATGTAACTGATTCCTGTATAAATTGTGGGTATCAGACCACCGATTGTAAATATAGATCCTATTGTTTTCTTCATTGTGTTTTTGAATTGCTTGATTATTCCTAACCTTTAGACAGTATAAACAACCATTTGTTCCAAAAACCACTTTAGGGGGTGTTTAAATGATAAGAGATGTAGTCTTAAATGATGCTAAACAAATCCGTGATATTTACAACAAATATGTTGAAGAATCTCATGCAACATTCCGGGAGCAACCTGTTTCAGTGAAAGAAACAGAAGCCCAAATCCGGCAAATCACAAAGGATTATCCATGGATCGTTTATCAAGAGAAGGAACAAATCGTTGGCTATACATATGCCGACAAGTGGAAGGAAAAAGCAGCATACAGATACACCGTAGAAACAAGCATTTATTTGGATTCAAGTCATCTGGGAAAAGGAATCGGCTCAACATTAAAAGGGGCAATGATTGAGAAATTAAAAGAACGAAACTTTCATTGTGTCATATCTGCAATCTCTTTGCCAAATCCTGCAAGTATTGCCATGTGCGAAAAATTTGGATTCAAAAAAGTTGGACAACTCAAAGAAATTGGATACAAATTTGATGAATGGATTGATGTTGGTTATTGGCAGTTATTATTATAAAAAAGCTTTAAATAGGTCCTAATAATCCGCCTGATATTCTTTATCTTTACCGCGTCAGCAATTATATAGAACATTTAACCGATTTTGTGAAAAAACTGGTGATTTTTGCGTCCGGATCGGGCACAAATATGCAGGCTATCATTGATAAAATTGATTCGGGAGAAATACGTGCGAAAATTGTCGGACTCATTGTCAATAAGTCTGGAATAAAAGCGATAGAACGTGCCGAAAACTTCGACATACCAGTTTGTGTCATTGAGGATAAAGATGATGAATCATTTACCTCTAAACTTAAAAAACAATTATCTGACTGGAACCCGGACCTGATAGTTCTCGCTGGTTTTTTGAAAAAAATCCCGGATTCGGTTATCAAAAAATTTCAGAACAAAATTATTAACATTCACCCGGCACTTCTTCCAAAATTTGGAGGAAAAGGCTTTTACGGGCTGAATGTTCACAAAGCCGTGCTGGAATCCGGTGATAAAGAAACCGGTTGTACAGTTCATTTTGTAAATGAAGAGTACGACAAAGGTCCAATCATCAGCCAAAAAAAAGTTCCGGTTCATGCAAACGACACACCTGAAATTTTAGCAAAACGAGTTTTAAAAGCGGAACATAAACTGCTGCCATCAGTCATAAAAAAATTAATCAACCAATCATAACTTAACCGAACAGTGTCTCTTAAACCTCTCTCTTCTCTACCTCAAAATCCTCTCAAAATAAAACGTGCTTTACTTTCCGTATCAGATAAAACAGGCATTACCGAACTGGCCGAAATACTTCACAGTGCCGGTGTAGAAATTGTAAGTACGGGCGGAACAGCCAAAGCAATTCGTAAAGCAGAAATTCCTGTAACGGATGTGAGCGAAATCACAGGATTCGCAGAATGCCTTGATGGCCGGGTAAAAACCCTGCATCCAAAAATTCACGGCGGAATCCTGGCACGAACAAGTTATCAGCCCGATATCGATGAAATTGAAGAACTGGAGATTTCACCTTTTGAACTTGTGGTTGTAAATCTGTACCCGTTCAAAGATGTTGTAAAAAATGTGGATATAAATGCAGCTACTGCAACTGAAAATATCGATATCGGCGGACCCACAATGGTTCGTGCTGCAGCTAAAAACTTTGCTCATGTCTGTATTTTAACGGATCCTTCTCAATACATCGAATTCCAGGACGAGTTACATTCAGATAATAAAATTAGTTATGCCTCCCGCTTGAGATTTGCAAGAAAAGCATTTGAGCATACTGCTGATTATGATGCAGCTATCAGTCAATATTTCAACAATCTGGACGATCAGGAACTACCGGAGCAGCTCAACATTTCGCTGCCAAAACACGCCGTACTTCGGTATGGTGAAAATCCACATCAAAAAGCGTCTGTATATGGAAAGCAGGATCAGTTCATCGATTGCTTCCATGGAAAAGAGCTTAGCTACAACAACTATCTTGATATAGACAGTGCGCTGCGAACCATGGGCGATTTTAAAGATGAAGATCCCACAGTGGCAATATTCAAGCATACAGTGCCTTGTGGAATTTCTACAAAATCGAATTTAAACGAAGCGTATAAACGAGCTTTTGCTACGGATACCGTTTCTCCATTTGGCGGAATTGTAATTACAAACCGCCCTCTGGATATGGAAACAGCTACATCAATCGATTCTATTTTTACAGAAATTATACTGGCTCCTGAATATGAAGACGGTGTTATCGAGTTTCTAAAACAGAAAAAAAATCGCCGACTGATTAAAATTTTAAATTTTCCAGACCACAATAATGAGTACTCAGCGCGATCTATTGTAGGTGGTGCACTTTATCAACAGTTCGACAATAAAATAATCACCGCCGATGATCTGCAAGTGGTTACCGACCGGAAACCAACGGACAAAGAACTATCTGACATGCTTTTTGGATGGAAAGTTGTGAAGCACGTAAAATCGAACGCTATTGTGTATACAAAAGATCAGTCTACATGCGGTATCGGAACCGGGCAGACCAGCCGTGTTGAAAGCTCTGTAATTGCCGTTCGAAAGGCGATGAATGAGGATCTTTCTCTGAAAGGAAGTGCAATTGCATCCGATGCGTTTTTCCCATTTGCTGATGGTGTGATTGCCGCAGCACAATCGGGGGCTACAGCCGTTATTCAGCCCGGCGGAAGTGTAAGAGATCAGGAAGTAATCGAGGCTGCAAATAAGTACAAGATGACGATGGTATTTACCGGAATACGGCATTTTAAACACTAAAAAAATCGATTATTTTCTAAAACAAATGTTCGCAACTGCATCGCTAAAAATGTATTTTTGTGATGCCCTGAATTCAAAATTTTGCAATGGAAACCAGCCAAATGTCGAAGACTTACAGAAAATCTAAACCCCGAAGTAAAAAAGGACAAAAGAAAAACGGGCTCTTCGATTTTCTTTATACCGATATTGCAATTGACCTCGGCACAGCCAATACACTTGTTTATGCAAGAGGGCAAGGTATAGTTCTGAACGAACCCTCTATCGTAGCTCTGAATAACAGAAATGAACCGGTTGCAACGGGACACGAAGCCCGCCTTATGCATGAAAAAACGCATGGTAATATCAGAACTGTGCGTCCTCTCAGAGACGGTGTTATTGCGGATTTTGAGGTAGCCGAGCAACTGATCCGCGACATGATTCAGAAAGTAAAGATGAAATGGTATTCCACTACACGACAAATGGTTGTTTGTGTACCAAGCGGTATTACCGAGGTGGAACGCCGTGCTGTACGAGACAGTGCCGAACATGCTGGGGCTAAAGAGGTTTATCTTGTGGATGAACCGATGGCAGCGGCAATAGGAATTGGGTTAGATGTTCACGAACCGGTTGGTAATATGATTGTGGATATCGGTGGTGGAACTACAGAAATTGCAGTTATTGCATTATCCGGAATTGTACATGCTCAGTCGGTTCGGCTTGGGGGTGATGAACTGAACGATGATATTGTTAACTATTTTCGAAGAAATCATAATTTATTGATAGGAGAGCGTACCTCCGAAAAAATTAAGTGTGAGATTGGCTCAGCCGCTCCTTTAGATGAAGAACTTGAGATGATTACCAAAGGACGTGATCTTGTAAACGGTGTTCCCAGAACCCGCCAGGTAACTTCAAAAGATGTAAGAGAAGCAATTTCAGAATCTGTAAATACCATTGTTGAATCCATAACTAAATCACTTGAGCAAACACCTCCCGAACTATCTGCTGATATACTGGATCGTGGGATTATGCTCACCGGCGGGGGTGCCCTGCTGAAGAATCTCGACAAATTAATTATGGAGACAACAGATCTCCCCGTACATATTGCTGAGGATCCACTCACCGCCGTTGTACGAGGAACCGGGGAAATTCTCGAAGATCTCGATTTTTACAGAACTGTAATTACGTAAAACTCTCCATACATGTGAATGCGACAATTAGCGGATGTTAAAGATTACATCATTACAGCAGTAATCCTGCTGCTCGCCATCACCCTGATGGTAAACCGCCATGAAGGAGGTCTCCAAAATCTTCGTAAAGCCTCCATCACCGTCCTCAGCTATCTTGAACAACCGCTTTCCAATTTTCGGATTTACAGACAAGCCATATCCACAAATACATATCTGCACAGGCAAAATATTCTACTGCAGGATGAACTGAATAGATTACGGTCAGTTGAAGAACAAAATCGGGTTTTGAGAGATCTCTTGAATCTGCGGGAGGAAAGTGATCTCCCGCTAATTCCAGTACGTGTAGTTGCCAAGGATTTGATAAGTATTAACAGTTCAATCACAGTCAGTGCCGGTACGGATGAAGGCGTTAAGGTTGGAATGCCGGTGATAAATTCAGACGGTTTGATCGGACAGGTGATCATTGTGTCAAAAGATTACTCGCAAGTGTTACCCTATTCCAACTCCATGTTTCGGGTCAGTGCTCAAATTGAAGAAAACCGGGCCTACGGAATTGTATCCTGGCCGGCAAGATCAACCCGTGAGTTACTCTTGAGATTTATCCCGGAAACCGTTCAAGTAGATACGGGGCAGACCGTCTACACCTCGGGATACAGCAATCAGTTTCCATCAGGTATTCCCATCGGAAGGGTAACTAAAACCGAATCGGGTTCAGGTATTGAAACTCAAACGATATATCTTGAAGCATTTGCCGACCTTTCGAGGGTGGCAGAAGCGTTTATCATTGAATTTGAACCCGATACCACCATTCAGAACCTCAATGAAGCACAGGAGGATCTGTTTTGATATTATCCCAAAACGTACGGTTGATTTTAATCGGACTTGGAATTGTTGGTATTCAAACGGTTTTACTGCGGCATTTCGAAATATTTGGCTCCGAAGCCGACCTGGTACTGATTTTTATCTTGTGGATATGCGCAAAAAAACCTAAAACAAATGCTCTCTTATTTGCCGCCTTATTGGGATTTTTGCAGGATGCACTTACCGATTTATGGGGGATTCATATGTTTTCAAAAACATTACTGGTTTTTATACTACACGGATACCTCAATCGTATTTCAAAGAGCGGGTTTATCTTTTGGCAGGTATTTCTTTTGATTTTGACCTCAGCCATTATTCACAATCTGATTTTTTACGGTGTCAGCCTGTTTTCGGGGCTTTACTCAACCACAGGCGTTTTATGGAGTTTCTTGCTGGTAAGTTCGGTTTTTACTGCAACCCTGGGAAGTTTCCTCTATCTCGTAAGAGATGATTTATAAGTTGATGTAGTTATGTCCATGCACAAACAAGCAGATCGGGTTCGCACTTCGGGCAGAGTTCTTCGCGCTGTTCTTATTATCAGTCTGCTCATTCTCCTGGGGCGAATATTTCAGCTTCAGATTATTGAGTATGAAACGTATACACCGCTCAGCATGCAGAATTCTCTGAGGATGGAAGTCGTAAACCCGGCCCGTGGTTTAATCTATGATAAAAACGGTACGATTCTCGTTGAAAATCAACCTATCTATTCCATAACTATTACACCTTCGAGATTTGATGAACAAAAAATTCCGCTTTTAGCAAAACTGTTGCAGGTTGAAGAGGAGTTGGTTGAAGAACGAATTACCAAAGCCCAGCAATACTCCTGGCATCGAACATCAAGACTTTTTACCGAGGTATCTTTTGATACATTTTCTGCCATCCAGGAAAATCTCTGGCGGCTTCCGGGCATAGGCCACCAGATTGAAAGTAAACGTCATTATCCCACCGATGTAAAAGCATCTCATGTTATGGGCTACCTGCGAGAAGCCACTCGTGAGGAGTACCTGGCGTCTGACAATATCTTGTTGGGAGATAAAATCGGTAAAAGTGGCCTTGAAATGATCTACGATAATTATCTGCGTGGTGAGGCAGGCACTGAATATATACGCGTTAATGCATTCGGACAGGAACTCGGATCTTACGAAGAGGGCATGCTGGATATTCCTCCTCAAAAAGGATCTGATCTTATCACATCACTGGATGCCGAACTACAGCTACTTTCTGAAGAACTGATGGTGAATAAACGCGGCGGTATCGTGGCAATCGACCCGCAAACGGGCGGCGTTTTAAGCATGGTCAGCACTCCTCAATATGATTTATCGAAACTGGCGGGCCGCATGGATTCTGAATATTGGCAAAAGATTAATGCGCATCCGCATACCCCGCTTTATAATCGGGCAATCTCATCCCGACAGCCGCCAGGCTCAACTTTTAAACCATTTATGGGATTAGTTGGCATGGAACTTGGGCTGATCACTCCACAAACTGAAATCTATAATCCGGGATATTATACCCGGGGCAGACGATATGGTGATCTGGCTGATCCGGGCAATTACAATCTCGAAAAAGCGATCACGTATTCAAGTAACACTTTTTTCTTTTGGATGATGGATAGAATTGCCGGACGGGGTATGCTGAACAGTTGGTCGGAATTGATTAAGGATTTCGGAATCGGACCTAAAAATAATATCGATTTGCCATTCGAAGTTTCGGGGATTATACCGGACAGCACCTATATGAATGAACGATTCGGTGACCGGTACTGGGGCGTTGGTGACCTGATGAGTCTTGGAATTGGACAGGGAATGGTCTCTGCCTCTCCCCTTCAAATGGCGGTAGCTGCATCTACAATAGCTAACGGCGGATATCGAGTTCAGCCACATATTGTCAGCGCCATCAAAGATCAGAATGGTGAGTTTCAGTACACAAATCCGGTATTTGAAAAGATTGAATGGCTGAAGCCCAATCAGCTTGAAGTTGTAAAAAAGGGTATGAGAGGCGTGGTTAGCACCGGTGGCGGACGATATTACGCAAATTTACCCGATATTGAAGTTGCGGGTAAAACAGGCACCTCTCAGAATCCATATGGAGAGGATCATGGCTGGTTTATTGCCTTCGCACCGATGGATAACCCTCAAATAGCAGTGGCTGTTTTGATTGAAAATGCGGGATATGGCTCTATTTCTGCCGCACCTATAGCTTCGCTCATCATTGAAAAATATTTAACCCGGGAGCTTAACCGGCAGCGAGTGGTTGATTATGTGATGGACTTTAAATCAAAAGACACTCAAACTGCGGAGGCCAACTGATGTTTAATTCAAAAGAGTTTAGTTGGTCGGTAATTGCTATTTGGGTGGGTATTTTTTCGATTGGATTAGCCGCTATTTATAGCGCAACTCAGGGTCCCGTATCACAATTTTTACCGGAATACATTCAAAACAATTTCTTTAAGCAGGCAATTTGGATAGGATTATCCATTGTAGTGTTAATTGGCATACAGTTCGTTTCACCCCGAACCTTCCAGGGAGGAGCATACCTGTTTTATGCCTTTTGTATTTTTTTAATGATCATAACACTCTTTTTCGGAGTTGAAGTAAGCGGGTCCAGGAGCTGGCTTCGAATCGGATCGTTTAATTTGCAAGTAGGTGAAATCACAAAAATTGCTACCATTCTTGCAGCTGCAAACTATCTGACCAGCCGCCGGGACATTTCTGCTGAAAATTTAAAAACTGCACTTACAACAGTAGGTTTCTTCTTGCTCCCGGTTATTCTCCTACTACTACAGAACGAAGCTGGAATAGCGATCGTGTACCTGGCTATTCTACCTGTCGTTCTATTCTGGTCGGGTCTGCCTCACGGCATTTCTCTTTTAATGATTGCACCTGCACTTATCGGCTACTTTACCATATTAGATTGGATGTGGGGAGCCATTATGGTTGGAATAGTGACTATAGGAATTTTTCTTTTACAGCGAAGAAACTGGCTCACATTTACCTCTCTTGCAATGGGTATTTTAATTGTTATCGGAACAGAAGTTGCTTTAGAACAAGTTCTTCAGCCTCATCAAAGGGCCAGGATTGAGTCTTTTGCCAATCCAACCCTTGATCCCCTCGGGGCAGGATGGAACGTTTTACAGGCAAAAACAGCGATCGGATCGGGCGGACTTTATGGCAAAGGATTTCTGGAGGGAACCCAAACTCAGCTTCGATTTTTGCCTGAACAGTGGACCGATTTTATCTTCTGTGTTATAGGCGAAGAGTTTGGTTTTATAGGTGCATCGATTGTTATAGTCTTGTTCAGTCTCCTGTTATTGAAAATGCTTTCGATGGCAATAAATCATAAACATCCATTTGCGCAGTTAGTTATTGTAAGTGTAACATTCCTTTTTTTCGCACACTTTATCATCAATATCGGGAGTGCTACGGCTCTGCTGCCAATCATTGGAATTCCATTGCCCTTTATGAGCTATGGAGGATCTGCATTTCTGACCAATTCCATCATGTTGGCAATTTGTCTGAATCTGGATGCAAATAAACGATCGTTCAGTATCTACAGGTAGTAAATGTAGTTATCGTCAACTTTTCGACTCCTGATATATCTTCTCAGTTCTTAACTTAAAACTCCGCCTGTGGTGCCTGGTATAACCATGGTTTTTTAACCCCTCAAAATGTTCTTTGGTCGGGTAGCCCACATTTGTTTTCCATCCAAAGCAGGGATACTCATCGTGCAATTTTCTCATAAGCTGATCACGATGGACTTTGGCTAAAATAGATGCCGCCGCAATAGATACGGATTTATCATCTCCTTTTATGATACAACTATGTGGAATCACAGAAGATGTAAAACGATTTCCATCCACCAGCAAATAATCTGGATTAGCTTCCTCAACCTCTGAGCAACGAATCATGGCACGAATGGAGGCTTTTAAAATATTGATCTCATCGATTTCCCGGGCCGAACACTGCTGAACGGTCCAAAAAAGTGCCTTGGCTTTAATCTCTTCAACCAACCGAACTCTTGTGGGCTCATCAATTGATTTGCTATCCGCAACATCTTCGCTGAGTTTTGATGAAGGTTCTAAAATTACACCGGCCGCAACCACAGGACCGCACAGACACCCTCGCCCCACTTCATCCAATCCCATAACTCGTTTATATCCTTCTGCCCAAAGTTTCGTTTCAAACTGGTATCGATCCATTAAACTTATGCTTCAAATTCCATTCAACAATGATTACTATTCTTAGGCGTCGCACAACAAATCAACATGCAATGATTTGGCCTCAAAAGAAGTTATAGGCTATGTGTTTGGTGTTTGATGAACTTTCAAGGACACTGTTTCCATAACCGCACAACGCGTTTATAAGATAAATAAAATCGACAGCAGAAATCAGATATGCATTTCATCTATTCAGAATGGGACGATCGTTTTAATCGATCCGGAAAATCGCCTTTTGAAACTCTTTGGGACCTTTTCCAGGAACTGTTAACTATTTCCGGCGGTGATGTTTCGCAAGCTCTCCGTTGGCTCAACCAGGTAGACGAAGAGTACGAAATTACCGACCAGTTTGAGGACGGGTATGGCATCGGAGATTTTATAGATGAGATGAAAGAGCGAGGATATATCCGGTTTGATGAAGAGGAGTCGGTTATGATGCCTACGTCTAAGACAGACCGGAGTATTCGCCAAAAAGCTCTTGAAGAGATCTTTAATCAACTAAAGAAAGGCGGAGAAGGACAACACAAAACCAACTTTACCGGGAAAGGCCTGGAACGGCAACCCGAAACCCGACCCTGGAAAGCAGGTGATGATACTGCTCATATCGATAGTACCGGCACAATGATGAACATGCTGAAGCACAGCTCTCTCGATAAATTCCAATTGAGGGAGGACGATCTTCAGGTGTACGATACTGATCACTATACATCCGTTTCTACGGTTCTTCTGATTGATGTTAGCCATTCTATGATTTTGTATGGTGAGGATCGCATTACTCCAGCCAAGAAAGTAGCTATGGCACTCTCTGAACTGATCATGAATAATTACGCAAAAGATTCGCTGGATATCGTGGCGTTTGGAAATGAAGCCTGGGACATTGAAGTAAAAGACCTGCCATATTTGAAAGTTGGACCGTATCACACAAATACTTTGCAGGGGTTACAAAAAGCGAGACATATTCTGCAGCGAAAGAAGTTTTCGAACAAGCAGATTTTTATGATTACAGATGGAAAACCATCTTGTATGATTGAGAATGGCAGAATATATAAAAACAGCTTTGGCCTGGATCGAAAAATCATCAACAAAGTGCTGGATGAAGCTGTAGTTTGCAGAAGAGAACAGATCGACATCACAACATTCATGATTGCCAGAGATCCCTATCTTCAAAATTTTGTAAGGGAACTTACTGAAGCAAATAAGGGAAGAGCCTACTATTCATCACTCAATAAATTGGGTGGGTATATTTTTGAAGATTATATCAAAAATCGAAGAAAAAGAGTGCAGTAAAACTCTCGCCAAAAGAACCTGACAGAGTCTGGAGCGAAGCGGAAAACCTGTGAGAGTTCGACTCTCTTAGGGTATCAGCATCTGCTACACTTCTTTCATTCAATTCTTTCAATGAACACGCAACTGCCAGGACATCACTTTCGTTCAGACTCTGGCAGGTTGCTTACCACTTTTAGATATAGCGAATAAAAAAAGACGACCTGATATTCAGACCGCCTTTTCAAATCATTTTAAAAATGGATGGCGCAAGCGTCTCGCTTGTGCTGCTAATCATTCAAAAAATCTTATTAGATACCAAGATTCTGCATAACGGCATCAGTAATGTCGTACTCAGACTCAACATCAGGAGAGACATATAGGATAATCACATCACCTGTAGAGGTAGTCGTATTGAGCACATAATCCAAGCCGCGCTCAGAAGCTACTGTGTCAATTGCTCCCTGAATTTGCTGTAGCAACGGTGCCATTAATTCTGAGCGTCGTTGCTCTATCTCTTGTTGAGCCTGGGATTGCATCTGCCTGAATTCCTGGTCCAGCTCTGTCAGGCGTTGCTCTTCAGTCTGACGTGCCTCTTCAGAAATAACACCTACTTTCTGCTGGTACAATTCAATCTCTGATTGAAGTTGCTGTTGTCTTTCGGCAAGTTCTGTTTGTTTTCTTTCGGCCAAATTCTGGATTCTTTGTCGAACAGCACTCATCTCGGGCATTCGTTGCAATACAGCCCTGGGATCAACAAAGCCAATTTCCATGTCACCTTCAGCTACCTGAGCCTCGGCCGTTGGTACAGCCATCAGTGCTGTAAGAATAAGAAGCGTTGCGATAGATAGTATATTTAATTTTTTCATGATACGATTTGATCGAATTAGTTTTGAGTAAGTTTGTCAATTACTTGTTGAGTGATGTCCGGAGCTCTTTCTGAGGTATAGTAGACTATGGGGTCGCCCATATTTGAAGATTTGTTAAGAACATAATCATATCCCATCTCCTCAGAAACTTCAGCCATGGCTTCTTCTACCCGCATTAAAAGCGGATTAAAAAGCTCCGTCTGTCTTTGTTGAATTTGTTGCTGAATTCTTTGCTGAAAACTGTTAAGCTCTTGCTGTAATTCATTAAGCCTCTCTTCTTCTTCGGCTTGTTCTTCCTGGCTTAAATTACCGGCTTCAGCTTGTTCAGAATATTCAGTCATCTGGTCAATCCAATCCTGATAACGTTGTTGAAACGTATTTTGGCGTTCCTGGATATAGCTTTCAAGTTCGGCCTGAACTTCAGCACTTTCCGGCATTGCATCCAAAACGGAATCAGGATTCATAACCGCAACTCTTAACTGAGCCGAGACCGCAAGCGGCACCAGCAAAAGTAAACATGTAATAGATAGTCTTTTCATAAAGGTTGTTTTTTTAAAGCTCCAAAATTAATACTTATATCGTTCAATTTCCTGTTTCATTAATCCCTAATTCTAACATCACATCTTCCGTTAGGTTCCATTCTTCCTGGGTGATGAGAAAGCGGGAATCTTCGGCTCTGTCGAATACAAAATCATACGAATCCCGTTCAGCTACCCGTGTTAACGCATCAAAAATTAATCTTTGTATAGGCTCAAGCAATTCTTTTTGACGGGTGTAATATTCACCCTGCGGACCAAATTTTTCCTCAATATATTGATCCAGTTCATTTTTTCTTTGTTCGATTTCGTTGAGCCGTTCCTGCCGAATCTCTTCGGTAAAGAGTATTTCCCGTGCTTCAAACTCACGCTCAAGCTCAGCAATTTCCTCTTCCATTTCATCAATTTCCTGCTGCCAGTTTTCTGAAATAAGATTCAATCGTTGCTCAATCCCGGAATATTCCGGCATCTGTTGCATGATGACATCCGAATCTATAAACCCGATTTTTTGATCTTGCCCATCTGCAACATCAACCAGTAAAAACAGAACGATGAAAATCGAATATGTGCATCTTTTGCACAACATTTTAAAACGGTGCTCCGATGTTAAACAAGAACTCCCATTCGCCTGCCTGCAATCCCGGCCCATCTGTTGACGCCGGTGTTCCATCGAGGCGGTAACCATAACTCAAGTCAACCAATCCTAATATTGGCAGATAAATCCTGGCACCAAAACCTACAGCACGCTTCACGTTGAACGGATCAAATTTATTTAAAGTATTGAATGTGTTACCAGCATCCATAAATATATAGGGAATCAATTGGATCTGCTCTGAACTTACAGCCGGGTAACGAAGCTCCATCGTATATTTATTAAATACACGACCACCAATTTGGTTTTGATTTTCATCAACGGGAGAAATCACACCGTCAAATCCGCCGGGATAACCCCGCATATCAATATTATCATTCAGGAAGTTTTGGCGCTGCTGGATTTGTGTACCCCCCAGGTAAAATCGCTGGAAGTTGCTGCGGTTATTATCACTAAAATAGCCCATATAACCGTAATCAACAGTTCCGCTTAATACCAGTTTATCTACAATATTGTAATGATGCTGATACCCTGATTTTATTTTATAAAACTGGGCAAATCCCGGAACCGGCAGAGCAACCTCGCCAGAAATACTGAACTCTGATCCGGCACTTGGTGAAATCGGATTATTCAATGAATTTCTTGAGAGAACACTTCGGAGTGTTAAAATATCAGCCTGGCCATCCTCAAAAATACCACTGAATCCAAGAACGTTAAATCGATTATATGTAAGAATCAGCCGTCTTGAGAAGTAATCATCCGGCCAATCCAATTGCTTGCCTAAACTTACGCTGGCAGTGAAAAGCTCATTTTTTCTATCAGGCTGATCCAAACTGGTAAACCGCCGTGTATTATAATTCAGGAAGTTGTACGACATGCTTACACCCAACGAGGTTGGTTTACCCTGAAGCCACGGCTCCGTAAAGCTAAAGCTGTAACTTTGGTAACCCCGACCGGTAACCTGAACACCCAGTGACAGCTTCTGGCCATCACCGGAAGGAATTGGACTCCAGCCGCCGGGTTCAAACATACGTCCCACTGAAAAGTTATTGAAATTGACACGAGCTGATAAAATCACCCCGATCTGGCGCCCCCCAAATCCACCGGAAAACTCGAAATTATCCGTTCCCTGCGATTCATCCAATTGATAAGAAATATCAACCGTACTCTCTTCACGATTCGGGTTAATATCAGGTGTAATTCCTTCTTGTGTAAAGTAGCCGAGTTGGCTTAACTCTCGAACGGTTCTTATAATCGCTGACCGGCTGTAAGTGTTTCCCGGTATTGTACGAAGAGTACGGCGCACAACATCATCATGAGTTTTTGTATTTCCGCTGAAAGAGACTCGGCGAATGGTGGCAATCTCATCCTCAATAATCTCAAACGTAACATCCAGAGAATCTCCCTGAACAATTTCGATATTTGGATTTACCTGGAAAAACAGGTAACCAATGTTGTTATAGAGACTTGTAATATCCGTCTCATCCTGGCTGAATTCAAGATTATTGTAAAATCTTGTTTCATTAAATACATCTCCTTTTTGAAACTGGAAAAAATTTGTGAGCTGTTCATCAGTGTAAACAGTGTTGCCTTCCCAATCAATATTTCGGATTCTGTATTGAGGTCCTTCATCGAGTAGAATATCAAAATAAACCCCTTCTTTACTTCTCCAATCATCTACATACACAGAATCCTGAAGTACCCTAACATCTCTGTGCCCATTGTCACGGTAAAATTGCAGAACATTGTCAATTCCCGTTTCATATTCTTCCTGAGTATAAACGTGCCGCTTAAATATTCTCCACCAGCGATCTTGTTTGATGGTATCGAACTCTTTCCGCAGTTTTCGATCATCGAACTGTTCGTTTCCTTCAAAATTGATCTCACGTACTTTGACCCGCTCTCCGGCATCAATTTCAAAAACAAGTCTCAGCCGGTTCCGTCCGTCATCGGACAGCTCTTCTCGTATATTAATCTCTGTTCCCCAATATCCTTCCTCTCTGAAAAAACGGCGAATAGTTATAAGCGCCTGTTCACGAACAGAATTGGTTACCGCAAAACCTCGCAATAAATTTAGCTTTTCCCGAAGGTCGCGTCGATGTGATCGTTTTACACCCGTAATCTCGTAACGTTCGAGCCGGGGCTCCTCCTGAACTTCAATATTTATAATAACCTCGTTTGTACCCACCCTTTCATGGCTGATCTGTACGTCCGAAAAAATTCCTGTTCTGTAAATCTGGCGAATTGCAGAGGAAATCTGTTCCCCCGGAATTTGAATAGACTCCCCAATTTCGAGTCCGCTGCTATTCATTAAATAGCTTTCACGGGCTGTTATCAATCCGGAAAGGGTAATGTCCCGAATTTGATAGTTTCTCGGTGTAATGGTCGTTGGATCCTGTATCTCAATCGAAGTCGAATCACTGTCTTGCGCAACAACAGATTGATTTATAGAAAAAGATAAAAACAGTAAAAATATTAAATAGAAGAAGTGCTTGGAATTGAACACGTAATGCAATATTACCTTCAGTTTTATGATCTAATTTGGTTTATAACTGATGCGGACATGTTTTTGTTATGTCCGTTTTTGACTTTCCCGTATCTTCGATCACGTTTTTGAAATGAAAATATTGCCTGATAAAGTTCATCTCGTCTAAAATCGGGCCAGTATGTTTCTGTAATATACAGTTCTGAGTAGGCCAGTTGCCACAACAGAAAATTACTGATTCTGAACTCTCCACTTGTTCGGATGATAAGATCGGGATCAGGAACGGTTGCAGTTGACAGGAAAGAACCAATTAAATCATCATCAATTTCATCGGGTTTTAAATGACCCTTTTCAACTTCTTCGGCAATATTCTTTACAGCTTCTTTAATATCCCACCGGCCCGAATAGCTCAGCGCCAGGCACAACTGCATACGTCCGTTGTCTGCCGTCAGGTCAATCACTTCCTGCAACTGCCTTTGGCATCTTTTGGGAAGCCGTTCTGTTTGTCCGATGGTTACAAGTTTAATATCATTTTTATTCAAACGTTCAGCCTCGTTCCTGAGAGTCTGAACCAATAATTTCATCAAGCCGTTAATTTCAGCAGGCGGACGATTCCAGTTTTCAGTAGAAAATGCGTATAAAGTCAGATAACCCACCCCAAGCTGAGCACAAGATTCTGTAATATCGCGAACGGACTCAACCCCGGCTTTGTGACCAAACAGGCGGATATTTCCTTTTTTCTGTGCCCAACGGCCATTCCCATCCATGATAACTGCAATATGTTCGGGTATGGCACCAGAAGATTTTAAACGCTCCTGAAGCTTTTTATCCTCGTCTGTTTGTTTATTATCTGTAAGTGATAAAGGTTTTAAAGACATTATTATGGTTTTCTTTCCAACTCTCTATATTAGAGGTATTCTCATCATATTTCAAGGTGTTTTTTACCCTGATGCGCTTTCAATTGATCGCTCAATTGTCAGCATTTCACATAGTGCAAGTGCAGCTTCGGCACCTTTGTTTCCCTTCTCTTCGCTGGCTCGTTCCCTGGCCTGTTCAACGGTGTCTGTGGTTAATACACCGAAAGTTACCGGTTTACCTGATGAAAGGTTCAAATCGGTAATTCCTCTGGTCACAGCATCGCATACATAATCAAAATGGGGTGTTCCACCACGGATAACGGCCCCGATTGCTACCACTCCATCGGAGTCCAGATGTTCCAAACACCACTTGCAGGTAATCGGAATTTCGAATGATCCGGGACACCTTATGGATGTAATATTAGAGTCCTGAATTCCTTTTGCCTGCAACGCCCGGATTGCAGCTTCCAGCATCTCATCTGTTACAAATGAATTCCAACGTGCAGCCACTACAGCCACTTTTATGTCAGACCAGTTGATATCTTTCTTTTGTTCTAATACAGTCATATTTATTGAACGATCATATTTTTACGAGATCTTGCTGACCTCTTCAGAGCTTCTACAAATTGCAGGCTTATAGTTACAACGCCCAGATAGGGATCATATTCCGATTTACCCGTACCGTGAAAATCACTGCCGCCCGTAATTAACAGCTTGTTCGATTTTGCCAGATCCAAAAATATTTTCTGAACCTTGTAACTATGGCTGGGATGTATACATTCTATCCCGTCAAACGGATGCTTCAGCAGATCTTTCATCTCATTTTTAGTGTACATTGGGCCGGGATGTGCAACAGAAACTACTCCACCGGCATCATGCACAGTAGTTAGAACATCTTCCAGCACCGCATAATCTGTTTTTATCTGTTTAACCTTATCTGTAGAAAGATAACGGATAAACGCCTCAGATACCGAAGCAACATAGCCTTTATTTATAAGTACAGATGCAGCATGTGGACGGCCGATATTTCCGGGATGAGATTCCGCACGAACTTCATCATAGTCAATATCTATACCTTCTCTTTTTAAAACGTCCACTATCGCCCTCATGCGCTTTCGGCGGGCCTGTTTTTGATTGGCAATGAGCCTCAGGAAATCACCATTTTCTTCATCAAAACCGTAAGCCAAAACGTGAATCTCGCGCTCATTCCACACCGTTGAGATCTCCACACCCGGAATCAGTTCAATCTCTTTATCAGAGGCAAATTCTTTAGCATCAAGATACCCGCTTATGGTATCGTGATCGGTGATGGCAATTACCTCAAGATTTTTTTGGGATACTTTCTTGATAAGATCCTCGGGCGAAAGATCACCATCAGACGCATTGGTATGGATATGTAAGTCAGCTTTTCCCAAATTACTATGGTCTCAACTCAGTACGATACTGATATGGATTATCAAGAAAATCCAATGATATATTTACAAGTTCATCCAGCTCCAGCACAGCTTTAATTCTCTGCTCATCTTCCATGGTTTGAGAAATCCACTCCTCTTTCAATTTCCTGTCGATCATCTCTTCATTCTGATAGATTTGTGAAATTTTATAATCCCTCAATAAAGCATTTAATTCATCTACATTTTCCCTGGCAGATTCTTCCTGAGAAAAATTTCCAATATTTGATTCTAATGCAGCTAAATGCTGATCCACAGGCATCTCGTATGTAAATCCATCTTCTATTAAATATGTTGTAAACTGGCTGAACAGATCCGATGGAATATCCTGTTGAGCTGAATCACCGGATTTGGCAAGCAGATCGTTCACAAAAAAGAAATAGCGATTGTTTTTTTGGAGCGCAAGATCGAGCATAGAGGAGGGATCATCCTGGAACTCAATATCCGGTTTGATGCCGTTTCCATCGTACACCACCCGGCCATTTTTTGTTTTAAACGCGCGTCGCAAAGAATCGGGAACAGATCTGTTGTTATCCTCTGAACCTGAGTGAAGATAATCCACAGACTGTATACTGCGCCCGCTGGGAATGTAATATTTTGATACCGTGATTTTTAACGAAGTATTGTACGAAAGCGGTCGAACTGTTTGTACCAAGCCTTTTCCAAAACTGGTTTCGCCTGCGATTAGTGCCCGGTCCAGATCTTGCAGGGCACCGGCAACAACTTCCGAAGCACTGGCACTTCCATTATTGATGAGCACCACAAGTGGTAGTTCTTCGAACATAGCGGGCTCCTGGGAAACGAGTGTACTGTTGTGAGATTCCAGGCGGCCGCGAGTCTCTACCACCGTAACTCCGGGCTCAATAAATTTATCCACCAGTGAAACTGCTTCGTTCAGAAGTCCCCCCGGATTATTTCTCAGATCGAGAATCAATCCCTCAAACGAACCCGAATTCTTCATTTCAAGAAGTGTTTGCCGAATCTCCTCAGAGGTTCCCTGGCCAAAGCGTACCAATTGTATATATCCAAAATTCTGATCCTCTCCGATTTTTGCAGCATATCGGATGTTTTTAACTTCAATGCGTTCACGAGTCAGCGTAAAATCCATCTCCTGTTCAAAACCCGGGCGCTGAATTTTTAGATTAATTTCTGACCCTATATCCCCAACCGTTAATTGTTGCACTTCTTCGGGGGTTAAGTCTACAACTCTCACACCATCAATCTCTTTAATAATATCACCCGGCCTTAAACCCGCTCGCTGGGCAGGATACCCGTCAAGCGGTGCTATTATTACAATCTGATCTCCCCGATATCCTGCATCAATCCCGATACCGCCATAGGACCCTGACGACAAAATCTCCATCTGCCGCTGTTCTCCTTCATCAATATAAACGGTGTAGGGGTCAAGAGTTTCCAGCATAGAGTTTATGCTCCGCTCCATCAACGTTTCAGGGCTAACATCATCTACATATTGAATAGCTACTTCTTTGTAGACATCACTAAAAATGGTGAGATTTTTTTTGATCTGGAAAAACAGATCGCTTTGATATACAAAGGCCGCACTAAATATTAGAACTGCGGCCAGTAAAATAAATACTATAGCTTTTCGGGCATATTTCATGCACTCAGTTTACCTCTTTGTGATCTTCAGGGTTTGACCGGCATAGATCCGGGAACCGCTCAAATTATTTTGATTTTTGATATCGTTGACTGTTACACCATATCGGTTCGCTATACTTGTTAACGTATCATTCCGACGAACCGTGTATGTGATTGTATCTCCGGAACCGGAAGAATCACCAATCTGAAGATCAAAGATGTTTTCACCGGAGCGCTGTCGCCGTTCAATCTCCTGTTTTTGAGCAAATGCAAGTCCATCAATATTCTGATAATAGCTAACCCGGTTATTCGGTACGTAAATTGTTAACCGTTGACCGACGCGGATAGTATTTCCACTTCCGTTCCAGGATCGGATTTGCCATGCGCGTACATCATACCACTCCGCTACATGCCCGATAGTATCACCACTTTTAACGGTATAAGTTACCCCGGTTGTGTTCGATGGTGCCGAAGCTTTTCGCCGGCTGCTTGATGAGGACGATGTTCCCTGGTTAGACGGACGGGTTGCCGAAATCTGCTCGTCTGAACCGGAAGCAACCGGAACCACAATTGTCTGCCCGGGATGAATCGTGCTGCTCAATCCTTCATTTGTTGCAAAGAGCGAACGGACTGATGTACCGTAACGCTGTGCGATATATCCAAGTGTTTCACCACGGCTAACCGTATGCATAGCTACATCCGTGGTTCGTTCCTCTTGCGGAATTTCCTGGTAAGCAGCTAAGAAATCTTCTTTGATGCCTGTAGGGATTTTTAACGGATATTTACCGCCGGGAGGAGTTGCCCATCGTAAAAGTTCGGGGTTTAGATCTTTTAATTCTTCCACTGAAATACCGGCTGCTTCAGCCAATTTTTCAAGGGGCATCAAGCCATCCACTTCAGCAATTTCATAGGAATAAGCTTCGCGGCCATAATTTCGTTGAAAGCCAAACTCTTCAGGGTTCATAGCGATCATTGTTGTAGCAATAAAGCCGGGAACATATCCCCGGGTCTCACGCGGCAGATAGGGATAAGCCACCCAGTAGTTTTCTTCGCCTCCTGCAGCTCGAATCGCTCTTTTTAATCCTCTCGGGCTGATGTTATAATTCGCCATGGCCAGGTGCCAGTCGCCCCAAACTTCGTAAAGATCTTTCAGATGTCGTGCAGCGGCCCTTGTTGCTTTGATTGGATCTCGCCGTTCATCAATCCACCAGTTCGCTTCAAGTCCGTAAACAGACCCTGTAGCACGAATAAATTGCCACATGCCAACAGCGGCCGCCCAGCTTCGTGCGGTGGGTACCAATCCACTTTCAATCATAGAGAGATGCACCAATTCAGTCGGTACACCTTCCTCTTCGAAGATTCGCTCCATCATTGGAAAATAATATTCTGAACGCTCCAGCCATCGCTCCATCACATCGGGACGTTTTTGAGTGTAGTATATCAAATGCCGGTTTACATGCTGATTTTCTACCAGCGGAACTTCCGTTTTGTTGAAAGTAAGGTTTTCTGGCAATGTGTACCCTTCAGCTATCCAGTCGTTTTTTTCAGAAAACAGTTCTTCGCGGATCGCAAATATCTCACCTTCAGCTCCATTTTTTACCTCTTCAATCCCATAAAACTCACTGTGCTCCGCCATTACAGATCGATACAACTCCGTAAATCGACGATTGTTCTGTACCTCCGGAAAATCATCCATCATAGATTGAATAGCTGCAAACGCTTTGTTTATATAATCTTCAGCCTGAACCAGATCTCCCTGCACCTGTGCGTCAATTGCCAGTACATGCATTTTATAGGCATTAGAAATTCTCCTCAGGATCTCCTTGTCAACTTCAGTTACTTTCTGTGTATCGGTTTCAACCTCCACTTCGTCGCGGCTGTTGGTGAGTGGATTTGTGTAGGGGAGCAATTTAACGGGTACTTCAGCTTCTGCCTCCTCTTGAGCCTGATTTTGTGAGTAAGCTATGTTTCCAATCAGACTAAAAGAGAGAATTAGGAGGAACTGTTTCATGGATATGTGAATATTAGTTAACCGAGTTTAAATTTAATCCTGAAAAGATTGAGTATAAGGATATATCCCTAACAAAAAGTTGAAAAACGAACCAATTGTCAATTCAATTGCAGAGAATTTTCATCATTTATTATTAGCCGTCCATTTCTGAACAATTGGCCATCTACGGCCCATACCAAATGCTTTGGAACTAATTTTTAAAATGGGAGCAGCCTGATTGCGTTTAAACTCATTCGCTTCAACAAGCCGAATGACCTTTTTAACCGTTTTTTCATCATAACCATCATCAATGATATATTGTGCTCCCTCTTGCAGTTCAATATAACGATAAAGTATATCATCCAACACATCATATTCAGGCAGGCTGTCGGTGTCTTTTTGATCCGGCCTGAGTTCAGCACTGGGAGCTTTCGTAATCGTGGCTTCCGGTATCACTTCCTTTTTATAATACTCGTCATTCAACCACCGGGCCATTTCATACACCTGGGTTTTATACAGATCGCCAATCACTGCGAGAGCACCATTCATATCACCATACAGGGTGGCATATCCAACAGCATATTCAGATTTATTACCGGTTGTCATTAAAAAATAGTTGAACTTATTGGCACAGGCCATTAAAAGCAGACCCCGAATTCTACTCTGAATATTTTCCTCAGCCACGCCAAATTCAGTTCCTTTAAAAATTGGTTTAAGCTGATCATTGAATTCATCAAATATGGATTGAATAGGCACTTCATGCAGTTCCATGCCAAGATTTTTTGCCAGTTTTTCTGAATCGGAAATACTCCCCTCACTGGAAAACGTGCTTGGCATAGTTAGTGCTTTCACGTTTTCAGCGCCAAGTGCCTCCGCTGTAATTACACAGGTTAAAGCGGAATCAATTCCCCCGCTTAAGCCAAGAATGGTTTTTTGAGTGATACCCAATTTATGTATGTAATCATACACACCCATTTTTAGTGCCTTAAACATTCGTTCAGGACCTTTTTCAGGGTAGTTGTATACTTTATTATTACTACGGGCCGCAATTCCATTTTCTTCCACATTCCACTCAAGATCGAATTGCCCGGCAAAAAATGCATCACAACCTGCTACAATTTTTCCATCTGTATTAATTGCCATGGAGTCGCCATCAAACAAAACCTCCGTTTGAGCGCCTGTCTGGTTGCAATATAAAACGGGCATATTCATCTTTTTGGCATGATTCTGAAGCATCTCTTTTCGGTTTTCATGCTTCGTTTTAGTAAACGGAGAGGCAGAGATGTTAATAATCATTTGAGCACCGTTTTCTTTTAACAACTGTGCCGGATCAGTTTCATAAGTGTGATACTGAACCTCATTCTCGTTGTACCAGATATCTTCGCAGATGGTCACACCCAGTTTGGCTCCATCGAGTTCCAGGCATTGAAACGTATCGTTCGGCTCGAAATATCTCAGGTCATCAAAAACATCATACGTTGGCAGCAGCGTTTTATGAGTTTTACCTAATAATTCACCTTCTCTGGCCAGAAGTGCAGTGTTGTACATCTGCCTCCCTACACCTTCATTTTTTGTGATACTTCCGAAAAGAAGAGCCGTATTGTTTGTGGCCTGTATGAGATGCTCGTTATGCTCATAAACCGACCGCTGGAACGCTTTGTTCTCCAAAATATCCTGCGCCGGATAACCAATGAGCACCATTTCGGGCAAGATCAGCAGATCAATGCCGTCCGCTTCAGCTCGTTCCAGAGTTTCTAAAATCATGTTGCTGTTGGCCTCAAGAGCACCAACAGTTGGGTTTAACTGCTTAA
This sequence comes from Balneolaceae bacterium, assembly GCA_034521495.1. NCBI lineage: Bacteria > Pseudomonadati > Balneolota > Balneolia > Balneolales > Balneolaceae > Balneolaceae bacterium. The sequence continues at coordinate 406,932 of JAXHMK010000009.1, read as the reverse complement.
CTCGAATTTTCATACTAATTCTCTTTTTGATAAACTTTTTTTCCGGCTACCCAGGTTTCTAAAACCTCAATCTGCCAGATTTCGGAAGCGGGAACTTCAAAATAGTCACGGTCAATTACAATAAAATCTGCCCATTTACCGGATTCCAGCGTTCCAATCAGATGTTCCTGGTGGGCCGCATAGGCGGCATCGATGGTGAAGGCTCGAAGGGCTTCAATTCTGCTTAAACTCTGTTCGCTGTACCAACCCTCCGGCGGCCTGCCTTCGTGATCTTTCCGCGTGACAGCTGAGTAAAGACCATAAAACGGATTCACATCTTCCACCGGAAAGTCAGATCCGGCTGCAATGACCGTTCCCTGGTCTAAAAATTTCTGCCATGCATACGCTCCCTGAATTCGTTCTGAGCCGATTCGATCCTCCGCCATATTCATATCGCTGGTGGCGTGAGTCGGCTGCATGGATGCAATCAACCCAAGCTCTTTAAATCTTGGAATATCCTCCAACGCAACCACCTGGGCATGCTCAATTCTGTGTCTCATATGACTCTGGTCACCCAGTTCATTTTCGATATACTCAAACCCGTTGAGAACCTGCCGGTTTCCGGCATCCCCAATGGCATGTACATTCATTTGATAGCCTTTGGATGCGCCCTTTAAAAGCATCTGATTCATCTCTTCTTGTGAGTTAAACAGAAGCCCCTGGTTACCGGAATCATCACTGTAATCATCCAGCATTGCAGCACCCCGGCTTCCAAGGGCACCATCTGAATAGAGTTTAACACTTCTCAGCGAAAGTAAATCATTGGAATAACCTTCTATTGGCCCGTTTTCAGAAAGCTGATCGAATGTACTGCCGGTTCCTGAAATCATCGCATAGATGCGGGTTATCAATTCGCCTTTGTCGGCAAATTCTTTATAGCGATTCCATGTCTGAACATCAATACCAGCATCATGTACGGAAGTAATACCGTGTTTCGACATCTCATTCATTGCCAGTTGCAACGCTTCTCGACGATCCTCTTCTGTTCTTTCAGGGATCTCATTTTCGATGAGATTCATAGCCGCATCTATAAATACGCCGGTTGCCTCTCCCCTTTCATTTCGGATGATGCGTCCGCCCCCGGGATTTTCGGTGTCCTGATTAATCCCCGCCAATTCCATCGCTCTGCTGTTTGCCCAACCAGCGTGGCCGTCAATTCGGGTTAAAAATACAGGTCGATCAGAAACAATTTCATCCAGATCTAACGCAGTTGGAAATTCGTTTTCTTCCCAGAGAACCTGGTTCCATCCCCGGCCTGTAATCCATTCGCGATTGGGATGTTCGATTGCAAATTCTTCAATCTTCTGAAGCGTTTCATCCAGCGATTCTATTCCGCCAACATTCACATCCAACTCCTGGATTCCAAGTCCCATCACGTGGGCATGAGCATCAATCAAACCGGGGAGAAGTGTATGTCCATTTCCATTGATCTTCTCAAAGTCAGAATAGTTATTCAAAATCTCCCCTGCATTTCCGGTGGCAACTACTTTTCCATTTTCAACAACCAATGCCTCAAACTGATGAAGTTCACCATCCTGCAATGTATATCCGTTCACATTGTGATAAACGAATCCTGTTTCGGTTTGATTGGAGCAGGCGGAAAGCAAAATTAAACTCGCCAGTAAAAATATGATTCGCATAAATATCTGTAGGCTTTAAAAATAGATTTTAATATAAAGAAAAGGGTAGCGGTCTACCATGGATTATGGGAAATTACTCTCGTCGGTTTGGGGGATAGCATTCACAACGCAAGGTCATCCCCCTGCGCCCCCTTCAAAGGGGGATTTTTTAGATGCCTTACTTCATCAAAAAACTGACCACCGTTTTTGCAGAACTCTTTGATGAATTGTGGTTCGATAGAATAACTCTTGTTTTCATCGAATGGAATAAAATCCAGATCAAGAAGCATCTGTTCATTCGATTCAAGTTCCGGATCTAATCCCTTTTTTAATTCTCCGCCAGTCACATCACATCGAAAATAAAACTCAATGGCGTGATACGGCTCTTCAATAAACTCGTGAATCCAGAGCAACTGTTTTTTCTCTACCTCAAATCCGGTCTCTTCAGAAATTTCCCGATGTAGTGCTTCTTCAAGGCTTTCTCCCAACTCCACGCCCCCGCCCGGCGGCATCCAGATCGGTTCAGAGCGTGTTGGCGAATTGATTTTAGCGAGAAGAATTGACGACTCTTGCACGATGACCGCACAGACTCTGACTCGGACTTTATTTGAGAACTGGGAGTTGGGCAATGCAAAAGATTAAAGATTAGAGAGGGGGAAGATCCGCGAAGTCTCCGAAAGACTTCGCGGATCTATATACTTTCTACGAAAAAGCTTCTTTCGATTCTTCCGAGTCTACGCTTTCACCTTTGCTTTTGCTCAGCGAAGCACCGACAAAGGCCACAAAAAGCGGATGCGGTTCATTCACCGTACTCTTCAACTCCGGATGGAACTGAACACCTACAAACCATGGATGAGATTCAATTTCAATCATCTCCACAAGATCCCGCTCTGGATTAATTCCGGCGATCATCAAACCGGTATCAAACAGTTTTTCCCTGTACTTGTTGTTGACCTCGAAGCGGTGTCGGTGGCGCTCCTCAATCATCTCTTCTCCATAAGCAGCACTTGCCTTGGTTTTTCCGGTAACCTTACAATCATACTTCCCGAGCCGCATCGTTCCGCCTTTATCTTCAATCTCAAGTTGCTCGGGCATAAAATCGATCACCGGATACTCGCAAGTTTCATCAAATTCGGTACTGTTAGCATCGTTTAAACCGGCACAGTTTCGGGCAAACTCAATCACGGCACACTGCATTCCCAAGCAAATTCCAAAGAACGGAATTTCATTCACTCGTGCATATTTAACAGCTGCCAACTTTCCATCAATCCCCCTGTCGCCAAAGCCGGGTGCAACCAGAATGCCTGACACATCCTTCAACCGTTTCTCAACATTTTCGGATGTAATAAAGTCGGACTGAACCCATTTGATATTTACCCGGGTATCGTTCATAGCTCCGCCATGGATCAATGCTTCCACAATCGATTTATAGGCATCGTGATGCTCTACATATTTTCCTACCAGTGCGATGGTAATTTCATTCGAGGGATGTTTAATCTTATCAATAAACCCTTTCCATTTCTTCAGATCGGCATTTTTTGCGGGCAGATTCAGCTTCTCAATCACGCGGCTATCTAATCCTTCGCCCTGCATCAGCAGAGGTACTTCATATATACTTTCGGCATCCAAAGAGGCGATAACATCTTCGTATTCTACATTACAGAAGAGCGCAATTTTTTTACGGATCGATTCATCCAGTTGATACTCTGAGCGGGCAACCAACAGATCGGGGCTCATTCCGCTTTCTGAAAGTGTCTTCACAGAGTGTTGGGTCGGTTTTGTCTTCAACTCACCGGCAGCGGCTAAATAGGGAACCAGTGTAAGATGAATTGAAAGAGTATTTTTCCGTCCTACATCATATCGTAACTGCCTCATCGCCTCGATGTACGGTAAACTTTCAATGTCACCTACCGTACCGCCGATCTCAACAATCACGACATCAAAATTTTCTGATTCGCCAAGACCTATTACATGAGATTTAATCTCATCCGTTACATGCGGGATTACCTGCACGGTTTTTCCAAGGTACTCACCGTGCCGTTCTTTCATTATTACATCATAATAGACCCGGCCGGTGGTCACATTATTTTCCTGCGAAGTACGAATTCCCAGGAATCGCTCATAGTGTCCCAGATCAAGATCAGTTTCCGCACCGTCATCCGTCACATACACTTCGCCGTGTTCGTACGGATTCATGGTTCCGGGGTCCACATTAATGTAGGGATCCAGTTTTTGAATGGTTACGCGAAGGCCGCGGGCGACTAAAAGCCTTCCGAGAGATGCACAAATAATGCCTTTGCCGAGTGATGATGTAACTCCTCCTGTTACAAAAATGTATTTAGTTGCCATAAGGTAGGTTGGGGACTTGGTTGTGGGTTGCAGGAAAATAGCAGGCCTTTCATTCCCATTCAAACCAAAACCGAAATTGAGGCAAAAAACTTATTTTTTTAGGCAGATTTTTCAAAATATTCCTCCACAACTGCTCTCAATTGATCCGGCCTGTTTGAAAATATTCCAAAGGCTCCATTTTCAATCCACCTTCTCATCGCTTTTTTTCTATTCACAGTGTAGATCAAAAATCGTTTCTCTGAACTCTTTAATTCCATTCGCCACTTATTACTCATTTCTGATTTACTGCAATGGAAAAAATCAGCTTCGTATTTCTTCAATAACTCTACAGGTGTCTGATTATCTCGTTTTTTCTGGTGATAGAGCAGCCCGGTAAGCATCTCCGGGGCAATTTTTTTGGTGCGATCTACCGCCCGGTAATCAAAACTGGAGATAATGACATTCCTTTCCATTCCCAATTGATGAACCAGTTCTGCAACTTTTTCCTCTACTCCACCTTCTTGCAAGTCACCAACCGCTTCTTTTTTGATTTCGATATTGACAAGAATCTTCCCGGCAGCCCACCTCAAAACTTCTTCAAGTGAAGGGATCTTCTCCCCCATAAACTCAATCGAAAACCATTTTCCGGCATCCAGTTGCTGGAGTTCATCAAACAAAAAAGAGGATACAACTCCATTTCCATTAGAATGACGATTCAGCTTATAATCGTGAAATACTACCGGAACGCCATCTTTCGATAGCTGAACATCCAGTTCAATCATATCAGCCTTCATCTTGTGGGCTAATTTAAATGCAGAGATCGTATTTTCGGGTGCATAATGGCTGGCTCCCCGGTGGGCAATCACAAGAAATTTTTTCTCAGCCAGATGTGTGAGAGTGGATTTTGACATAATTTCGGGAAAAAATCACGAAACGGATGAATTGGTTCCCGGTTTTCTTTCCAGGTAAGCCGCAAGCTCTTCAACCTGGTTTTTTTGCCAGTATAAAAGCACAACATTCAAAACAAAAATAAATCCGAGAACATAATAAACCCATTCAGCAAAAGGTCGGTAACCAACCAGGTATCCATAGACCAACCCTGTAATCACTACTACATTAAATATAATCTGAATCCACTTAGAACGATGTTTTCTCTCAAGCTTTGAAATTTTTTCTTCATCCGGCAGATCTTCATGTTTTCGCAGATGAACTCTCTCATACATCTCAAACCGTTCTTTCTCGTTCATAGATATTTATGAATGATTAATTTTGAGAATCTACCACACGCCGAATAGCCTTGTTAATAAGTGTCTCAAACGAATTCTGAGTGGAAAGTACCTGGTAGATTAAAAATCCGCCTACCATTGTTGAAATACTTCCCAGTAAGGTCAATATAGCCGAAATCCAAAGTGGTGTTATAAATCCTAAAATGGTTATACTTACCAGTGTCAGGCCTGTTAAAATTAACAGAACACCTGACAGTAATGGAATGAAAGTTTGAATATTTGATAACAGCAGCAAAAACCGATTAAGTGGTCCCTTTCTGGAGTTGCTAACTTGCAGCTGCAGATCTTTATAAGACGAGGTTGTTTTTTTGGGTTGATCTGTCATAAGATTGAGTCTTTTTCAAACACCATTATTAAAAGTACGAAGTGTTCATCATTAAGAAAAGTTTTAGAATTCATTGGACGAATCAAACGAATTTATTTACGGACGAAATCCTGTTGAAGAACTTCTCCAAAACCGAGCCGGGGAAGTAGAGAAAATTTACATCAACAGGAAGCTAAACAAGCAATCTTTCTCCACTATCTTATCTCTTGCTTCTGATAACCGAGTTCCTGTGGCTGAGGTTCCCGGCTCCAAACTTTATGAGTTGGTCGGGAAAGTAAATGACCAGGGAATTGTGGCAGCTGTCAGCCAAATTCAATACGAAGAGTTTGAAGATTGGCTGGAACGTATTGAACCGGACCAACATACCGGAATTCTACTGCTGGATGAGATTGAAGATCCACACAACTTCGGTGCCATTTTACGAACCGCTGCCGCTTCCGGGATGGATGCTGTGATTGTGCCCAAACATCGGCAAGCACCAGTGAGTGCCGCCGTCTACAAAACCAGTGCGGGAACTGCAGGACGGATTCCAATCGTCCGGGCTGTTAATTTAAATCAGGCCATCCTGAAACTGAAAGACAACAAATTCTGGATTGCCGGCCTGGATATGGACGGAGATTCTCTCCTCTGGGAGCAGACGTTCGACGTACCCATGGCTTTTGTGATTGGAAATGAAGGCCGTGGGATGAGACAAAAAACCGGCGAACACTGCGATTTTCTTCTGTCGATTCCCATGTACAACAATGTTGAATCACTAAATGCATCCGTAAGCGCCGCATTGGTTTGTTACGAATGGCGCCGGCAGAAGATGAAGTGATGTGTGAGAGACATGGTATTTTTAGTGCCAGTACAAAACCTTATCTACATACACTTACCACTTGATAGAACATAATTTTATTCTGTTGAGAAAAATACCATCTCTTAGTAGCTGCAACTCTGAGGAAAACACAACAGAAACTTTTCTCAAAATCTATTACCGTTGGCTTCGTACCTGTTTAGCGATCTGACAGACGAAAAAAGCCAATCTCTTGGTACAGACCGTTTTTCACCCTCACCCCTTCGCCCCTCTCCCCGCGGGAGAGGGGTTGGGGGAGAGGGCGAAACGATGAATGGCCTGGAACAAGGAGTCTTTCATGCGCTAAACACGTTTAAAGCTGATGGTAATAGATATTTCCCATTTCAGTACAGTAAGTATGCTTTTCTCTTTTCAAGAAAAGCGTCCAACTGAAAATCTAACTCTTCGACAGCAAGTTCATCACTCATCAATGGGTCAATTTCTGTTGAGCCGGCCAACAGGTAAATAAAATCCCGCGTTTCATACTCCGGTGTCGATTGAACAAGGGTTGTGAAAATAGTAAGCCCGGTTCTTACGGGATCAAAGTCATAGCCATTCAGTGAAATCTTCACTCCATTACAAACTCTATCCTGGTGCTTCGGACTAATCGCCACACCCGGAATGGATTTCGGTGTAAATTCCGCCGCCTCAACTGAAACATCTTCAGAGAGATTGTTGAGTTTCTCCAGATCACCATCAGAAAGATATGTCGCGGGTGCACCTGCGGTTAAAAAGGGATCATCCGTTCCGCGCCCTTCTGATAAGCTTGTCCCCTCAAAAAAAACCGTTCCCAGGTACATATAGGCGTGATCAAATGTGGGCAGATTTGGTGATGGGGCCACCCAATCCAAACCTGTATCCGGCCATTTCATATCGCGGGTCCAGCCCTCCATTTCTATCACGCGGACATCTGGTTGAGCTTCCGTATCCAACCAATTTTCACCTATCGCCATTTGGGCCAGTTCACCGAGCGTCAGCCCATGAGCTACAGGAATCGGGTACGCTCCAACAAATGACTGATACTCATCCTCCATCAGCCAGCCGCTTACATAATTGCCCCCTGCCGGATTCGGCCGATCCAAAATCCAAACCGGAACTCCGGCGTCCGCTGCAGCTTCGATCACCAAACCCATCGTGGCGTTGTAGGTGTAAAATCGAGCACCGACATCCTGCATGTCGAAAATCAGAAGATCCACTTCCTCCAGCATTTCAGGAGTAGGTTTTCGGGTATCTCCGTAGAGCGAAAAGACCGGCAAACCTGTTTCCTGATCCACGCCATCTTCAATTTTTTCCCCCGCTCCGGCCTCTCCGCGAAATCCATGTTCCGGCGCAAACAGAGCTGAGACATTCACATCCAGCGCCATTAGCGTATCCAACATGTGCGTATCGCCAATTCGGGCGGTGGGGTTCATCACCAGTCCAACACGCTGCCCTTCCAAATCATCCAAGTGATCTTCGATCAGCATCTCCGCTCCGGTTCTGACTTTCGTCGGTTCGGATTCTTCGGTTGTCGATCCATTGGGTTGGCCGCAAGAAATGAGTGTGAAAGAGAGAAGAGTCAGAAGTAGAAATCTAAATTGGATAAGCATTTTATATTGGATTGGTTAAATGTACGCCGGACAGCCTGTCCGGCACCTGTTACCATTGACACGATTACTACAGTTGGAGTGTGTAATTATTTCATTCATTTCTCCTACACTTCATTTTGTAGTGGAATTCATATTTATAAGTAACGGGCAAGCTGCCCGTTGTACGCCGGACAGCCTGTCCGGCACCTGTTAACATTGACACGATCGCTACAGTTGGAGTGTGCAATTATTCATTCATTTCTCCTGCACATCATTTTGTAGTGGAATTCATATTTATAAGTAACGGGCAAGCTGCCCGTTGTACGCCGGACAGCCTGTCCGGCACCTGTTAACATTGAAACGATTACTACAGTTGGAGTGTGCAATTATTCATTCGTTTCTCCTGCACATCATTTTGTAATGGAATTCATATTTATAAGTAACGGGCAAGCTGCCCGTTGTACATTACGCCTTATTCGCCACTACTTCAGATTCTGCAAAGAAATAGTTGGCTTCAATTTTTCCATTTTCTACAGAGTCAGATCCATGAACGATATTTTCTCCAACGCTGTCGGCAAAGTCTGCTCGGATGGTTCCTTCGTCCGCTTCCTCGGGATTGGTTGCGCCAATCAGTTCGCGGAAATCTGCAATCGCGTTCTCTTTCTCGAGGATCATCGGCACACATGGTCCGCTGCTCATAAACTCAACAAGTTCGCCGAAAAATGGCCTCTCTTTGTGAACCGCGTAAAATCCACCGGCGGTGTCTTCAGTAAGTCTTGTCATTTTCATCGCTACGATTTTGAATCCCGCTTCCTGAATTCGTTTGGTTACTTCTCCGATCAGGTTTTTTCGTACACAATCGGGTTTCAGGATCGTCAATGTTCGTTCTACTGCCATAGTAAATACTATACTTTTGATATTTTTAATTTCTGTGATTTTAAGTCAGGAAAGATACTGTTTAATGCAGAAAATCACGAAATGAGTTTGCTCGATTAATCTCTCGGATAGGCATGTGATGGCGCAAGCGTCTCGCTTGTGCTCTAACTAACTATTAAGAAAGCACCCCAATGCTTCGGGACGCTATCTCAAATTCACGTTAATATAAAATCACTAAATTTTTTGCGATTTTGTGTTTTAGTGGCCTCAATTGTTCGCTACCTTTCGATACATACTTCTCATTACACAAATATTATAATGGCTAAAAAACCACATCCAAGTATAGCATCCCACACATCTACGATGGGAAAGAAAAAGCGAATCGGGCTGGTAGCCCACGATTACCGCAAACGAGACCTGATCGATTGGGTTGATTACAACCGCGGCACTCTGAAAGACCATGAACTCTACGGTACCGGAACTACCGGCGGTTTGATTGAGGAAAAACTGGGACTTGAAGTCCACCGTTTTATGAGTGGGCCGCTGGGCGGAGACCTCCAGCTCGGAGCCACCATCGCCGACGGCAAACTCGACATCCTCATCTTCTTCTGGGATCCGCTCCAGGCCCAACCGCATGATGTGGACGTTAAAGCCCTGCTCAGAATCTGTGTGGTGTACAACATTCCCCTGGCGTGCAGCCGATCGTCTGCCGATTTCCTGATTTCATCTGAACTGCTGGAAAAGCCGTACGAGCGATTTGTGGTGGATTATGGAGAGAGGTTGAGGAATTTGAAAGTAGACGAGTAGATGGATGGCGGTTTGGGGGTTGTGGAGTGCGGATTGTTCTTACTTGATTTCATGATCTTTGAATAACTTCAAAAACTCTTTGAAGTCGGCCGGCAGCGTCATCTCCATAGTTTATCCTTCGTAATCTTTCCATATGCTTCAAACGTTCTTGAGGTGTTCGGGAATGCCAATAGGTTTTATCGTTGGATTCATCCTTCAGGGAATCCACTTGTAAAACCTTTCTGTCAACTTTTAAGGACTGTAAATCTTCCTTATCCATGCTAATTGAATGCTTAGTAATTTTACTGTTCAGTAGTTTCTGCTTTGCACTCTGAAAAGCAATATTATTTAAATTATAACAGTAGCGTCTGGTAAATACAACTTTTAAAGATTTTGAGTGGTAACTCTAAACTTTTGGTTAAGCCCTAAGAATTTTCTTGGATAATGGAGAGAACTTGAGAAATTTGAAGGTGGACGAGTGAGGTAGGATGCAAGATGCAGGGCCCATGGAATGCCGACTCGTCTGAGCCGATGACATTTGTTTCTTAGTTTTAGACTCGTAACATCCTTGTAAAGTGACTAAGTTGACAAAAACACCTACCCAAATTAAAATATAATCTATGATTGCTTTAAAACATCAGTTGACAAAACTTCTAAAGGAACTCAGTGAAAAAGAGAAAGAGAATCAAAAGAAATTATTGCTTCTTAAAGGTTTAATAAAAGGTGAAAAAGCGATTCTTGAAGACCGAACTATTACACATTCTGAGGCTAAAAAACGAATGTCACACTGGCTTGATTAGAATAGATTGAACTAACCTTTACTGAACTGAATTAACCTGACACTGAAAAATTTTATAAGAAGAATGAAATTTAAATTTCTCTTCCTTTCAATCCTCACAATCACTGCCCTCCTAACAGGCTGCGCCACAACCCAACCCGAAATCACAAATAACAATTTCAACAGTACGCTTTGGGTTCAGACGGCGGCGGAGTATGAGGCAAATGCCATTCAAGCATACAACAGTGCCGAGAGTAATATCGGCGTAGCGCTGCGGGATAAGTCGTGGACAGCGGCTTTGGAGCAGGGGTCAAATTATTCACTAAAACCACCCGCCATCATCCTGGATATCGATGAGACGGTGCTGGACAATTCTAAATACCAGGCTCAGTTGGTATTGGATGATGAAGAGTTCAATCCTGAAACCTGGGATGAATGGGTTGCAATGGAAGCGGCGACGGCCGTTCCGGGAGCTGTGGACTTTATTAACAGTATGGCAGATTTGCAGGTGGATGTGATTTATATCACCAATCGGGAGTGTATGGCGAGATCAGAAGGCGGACCTGAATGTCCCCAGGAACAGGATACGATTGACAATCTGCTGAAGGTTGGAATCAACGAAGTGGATGCGGAGCATCTGATGTTGAGGGGCGAACAACCGGGTTGGACATCCGAGAAAGAATCCAGAAGAGAAGAAGTAGCATCCAACCACCGGATCATCATGTTATTCGGCGATGATCTGGGAGACTTCCTGCCGGATGTCAAAAGTAATATCACACCCGAAGAGCGAGCCGAATTGGTTGATGAGTACAGCGAACACTGGGGGCGTAAATGGTTTATTCTCGGTAATCCCACGTATGGCTCCTGGGAAAGTATTTTGAATGATCCGAAGTCAAATTATCTCAGGGATTATTGAACAGTAAATCACATATCAATTCATGGCTTATCAGAAATCGCTGAGATCTAAACTCCATCCAAATTGTAATAAATGAAATACTAAAATGAAGTTTATCTACTTTTTTACATTGTAAGGTCTGCTACAGATGGATCGAAAGTACAATTGAATCCAACAATTCGTTTTGAATGCCATCACTTTACGAAATACAGAAAAAAGTAATGCATGATCAATTTGAATTTTCAAGACATGCTGTTGATCAAAGTATTATTCGTAATATTTCTGTACAGGAATTAAAACAGGCGATAAACACAGAAGCAAAAATCATTGAAGATTATCCAAATGATAAATATGGCCCAAGCTGTCTCATTCTCGGGTACACCAAACAAAAGAGGCTGCTTCATATTCAGTGCAGTTACCCTTCGCGTACGGTTTTGAAAATTGTTACTTTGTATGAACCTGATCCTGATAAATGGATCAACTTTGAAAAGCGGAGAAATCCATGAGTGCAGAAGAAAAATTATCTGAACGAAATGTAACCTACAGTCTTGAGCTGGATGGAAAATTTTATATCATTGAAAATGTTCCAGCCCGTGTTAATGAAGAGACCGGTGAACAGTATTTTGCTCCAGAAACGGTCGAGCATATCCAAAAGAAAATCAGGGGAAATGTCACTCCAAGGAAAACCGTAGAAACCCCCGTTTTTGATTATTCGGATTAAAACCAAAAGTCTGTACAACGGGCACAAGCGGGGACGCTTGCGCCATGCAAATATTTGTGATTTGTTATTTATCCCGAAAGGAGCACTTTGCGGAAATTTGATACTTGGTTTTTTTGGTTAATTATTTCTCAACCTTTCTAAAATTCCATCCAACACCTCATTATCGTACACCTCTCCCTGCTTAATAACGGAATGAATCTCCAGCGTATTTTCAATATCCTCCAACGGATTGGCATCCAAAATCAGCAGATCGGCCCATTTCCCTTCATCGATGGTGCCTAATTCACTTTCCATCTCGAAATAGCGGGCGGGATTTAGAGTGGCCGATTGCAGAACTTCCATTGGGGTGAGCCCGGCATCAACCATCACTTTCAGTTCATGATGCAGGCTTCGTCCCGGAGTTAAAAGTCCAATTGGGGTATCGGTTCCGGCCATCATGGGTATCCCCGCTGCATTAATTTTACCTGCCATGTTGAACAGCCAGTTGCTGTACTCAGCGCCAAATTCAGAAACTTCTTCCTGGGCAGCTTCTTCGGCACTTCTGTACCACTCCTGTTCGATGGAATCCGGTAGAAGTGTAAACGTCTCCTGCCATTCCGAATCGGTATAAAACTTTTCAACCGATCGGGTATTCAAGGCAAGAGTTGGAATTTGCCAGGTATCATTTCCTGCAAGAATTTGCAAGACTACATCGGCCCGCTCTTCGTCATAATTTTCAATAGCAGTCTCACGCATAGCCGAATGAATTCGGGATCGTAAAACCCCGCCGGGATCGTCTTGTCCCTCTTCCAACATCGCCAATCGCTGCTCTTGCAGTTCCTCCCAATTTGAGGCCATCGACACTTCCAAATTTCTCATATGCTCCATGCTGTTCAATCCCGCATTGGATGCACTCACCGCATTCATACTCAACGGTACGTGGCCGGTCACTTTCAGTCCTTTTTCTTCTGAGAGGCGAATTACTTCTTCAAACTGTTCGGGGGTCAGCATCTCGTATGCTTTCAGCAGATCCACACCAATACTGTCCAACCTGTTGACCATTTCTGTTACGTCTTCTACTGTTTCTAAACCAACCGAAAGCGGTGGCCGGCCGGGACTGCTACCGTCATACACATTTGGCTCGCCGTCCAGTAGCGGACCGGCAATCATCACTCGCGGTGTTTCTGTTGGATTTTCCACCGACCGATTTTTCCACTGTTTCACAAACTCAATTCGTCCGCCCGTATCCCGAACACTGGTAATTCCATAGGCCAAAAACAGATCGAACATGCTCGGCGCCAACTCTTCGATATAAGAAAAATGGACATGTGCATCCCATAAACCCGGAATCAAATATTTCCCCGAACCATCGATAATCTGATTATTCTCAGCGGAAACAGAAAGCTCATTTGATGAACCAACCTCAACAATCTTTCCATCTTGAATAACGACTGTCTGATTTTCATTCACACCATTTTCAGCATCAATAGCTGTGATGTTTTGAATGATGGTAGCATTTTCATATTCGGCCTGATTAGATTGGCATGCGGTTAATAATAAAATGAGAAAAGTGAGCAGTATCGTAAACCTTTTCATATCCTTAAGTGCATTTTTTGAGAGAGTTAACAACAGCTTTTAATCTATTTAAAAACAAGGGGTTTGCCAATTTTATTCATCCCAGGTGGACACTACCACTCTTAATGTAATCGAATAAAAGGCGAAGAATGCCAGTGGTAGAACGTAGAACATGGGATAAGTGGCAGAACCATCAGAGAAAAAAGGAGCCACGCAAAGTGGAGCAACTACAAAAAGCATCAAAGCAGAAAACCAACCAAATTTTCTTAGTTGAAAAAGCAGTACGGCCATAGCGATAGTAAAAATGGGAAATAAAATGACAGCCGCTGCGAATATCAAAAACAGAATTCCGCTTGGGATGATCCACCAAATTACAAAGATAAATCCTGCAATGGGGATCTCGATATTTAAAAGTGTCTCGAGCTGAATCAGCTTTTTTTCATGGGACGTTTGACCGCTTATCTCAATTAGCATGCTGTTCTAAAAAATTCTTTTCTGATGAATAAATCAGCATGAATTTGAGAAAAAGAATTCTCACCTGTATTAGAAATATCTTAATCCCTGAATTGCAACGGTTTCAATGGCTACCTTGTTTTCAAGAAAACAATCAAATAAACACAAAAGATGAACCGTCTCGCTCAAACAAAAAGTCCTTATCTCAAACAACATGCTGAAAATCCTGTGGATTGGTATCCCTGGGGAGAAGAAGCATTTGAAAAGGCTAAAGCTGAAGACAAACCGATTTTTCTGTCTATTGGGTATGCCACTTGCCATTGGTGCCACGTAATGGCCCATGAAAGTTTTGAGGATGAACAGGTGGCCGAATTGATGAATGATGCGTTCATCAATATAAAAGTAGATCGCGAGGAGCGTCCCGATATTGATAATACTTACATGACCATCTGCCAGATGCTGACCGGACAGGGCGGATGGCCGCTTACCATCGTGATGACCCCGGATAAAAAACCGTTTTATGCAGCTACGTATCTGCCCAAAGAATCTCGGCAAAACCGAATGGGAATGCTGGATTTTGTACCGGCCATTAAAAAAGCGTGGGAATCAGACCGGGAAAATGTCCTTCAATCCGTTGAGAAGATTGAACAGGGATTTTCAAAAAGCCTGGATATTGGGAAAGGCAAGGGTCATCTGCCGGATGATTTGCCAGAACAAACCTATCAACAATTATCACAAAAGTACGATTCAGAAGAGGGCGGATTTTCTTCACAGCCGAAGTTTCCCTCCCCGCATAATTTACTGTTCCTGTTGAATTATTCTCGGTTGAACGATGAGAAAGATGCGCTGCAGATGGTTCATCACACTCTCAAAAAAATGCGTCTGGGCGGTTTGTGGGATCATGTTGGATTTGGGTTCCACCGTTACTCTACCGATCACAAATGGCTCCTTCCCCATTTCGAAAAGATGTTGTACGACCAGGCGATGCTGTTGATGGCCTACGCCGAAGGATGGAAAGAAACCGAAGATCCGCTCTTCAAACAGACTGCTTACGAAATTGTTGAGTATGTTGATGATTGCCTGACTTCAGAAAATGGCGCTTTCTATTCTGCCGAGGATGCCGACAGCGAAGGCGAAGAGGGTAAATTTTATGTATGGGAAACGGAAGAGATCGATTCAGTATTGGAAAAATCGGAAGCTGAGCTATTCAAACAGTTATACAATATCCAGAAGGATGGTAATTTTCGTGATGAAGCCACCGGCCGGAAAAACGGGAAAAATATTCCGCATCTTCAGGAAACTTTGAAGAAAGGACAACAGCAAAAAATTGAACAGGTACTTGAAAAACTCAAAGCAGAAAGAGAGAAGCGGGAACGTCCTCTGCTGGATGACAAAATCCTGACCGACTGGAATGGTTTGATGATTGCAGCACTGGCCAAAGCTGGTACTATTTTCAACGAAAAAAAGTTTATTGAAAAAGCTGAGAAAGCCTGGTCTGTTATCAAAAAAAATTGCCTCACGATAGAGTCTAAACTACTTCACAGATTGAAAGACGGCGAGGCAGATATCGACGGTATGGCGGATGATTATGCGTTTACTATTTTTGGGTTGATTGAATTGTACGAAGCCACATTTAAACCTGATTACCTGGAAAAAGCCGTGGACGTACAGAAGCAGTTTGATAAAGATTTCCTGGATTATGAATATGGCGGTTACTTTTTCACCGCTTCTGGTGCTGAAGAGCTGCTCGGCCGGCAGAAAGAGATTTACGACGGGGCACTTCCCTCATCAAACTCGGTGGCAGTTTTAAATCTGCTTCGGCTCTCACGACTGACCGGTGAACCCAAATTTGAAAGCCGAATCTCGAGGCTGTTTGGAGCCTTTACAGAGCAGATCAAAGAAGCACCCACGGGTTATACATTTGCCGTTCATGCGTTTCAGATCTCAAAATCGGAGCTGGTTGAAATTGTAATGACAACTACTGAAATGAACAGCCTTCTGGATGGTCCTCTTGAAATGTGCCGCAATAAAACGCCTATGGGCTCAGCCATACTGGTCAAAACACCTGAAAATGCCTCCAGTCTCCAAAAAGTGGCTCCTTTTACAGAAAATTATAAGATAGACGATCTTCTGATGATCTATGTATGCAAAAACTTCAAATGCGAAGCGCCGGTTCATACACTCCCCAAGCTGGAGAAAATTCTGGAAGCTGAGATATAGATGCGTTGGATACTTGTACTGAAGCATGGGGTTTTTGATGTGATTTCCGGAACTGTAAATCATCTTGCACAAACAGATGTGGCTAAAGCCTTTTGATTTCCGGTCGTTCCCTTGTCCGCTAAAACAGACGGGAATAGATACTCCTCTCCCTCGCCTCTGGCTTTCTTACCTACTTGTTTCGAAAGTCTCCTTCGGAACATTCCTTTTGAAAGCTCTCTGCTTCTGGTAAAACGTCTGGAGGGTTGAGTTGCTGTTATGTTGTATGACGAGTGAATGGAAACGGAGCTTTGGGTTGGCGTTCCGAAGGAGGACCTTCGGAACGAGTAAAATCCTGCTCCCTGCTCCCTGCTCCCTGCTCCCTGCTCCCTGCTCCCTGCTCCCTGCTCCCTGCTAAAATTTGCGAATCATGGTTTAAAACTATTTGTTTATTCATTAGCATTTTAAGAACATCACATGAGTACAATTAATCTACAGAATAAACAAACTACCATGATTGAAAACGGCGAAGGATATGTATCTTATTCAACAGAAGGACAGATCGGGACCATTGAATTTTTTCATCCCAAGGGAAATTCACTTCCCGGAAATATTTTGAAAAAACTCACCGAAACGATTAAAGAAGCCGGAGCAAAGGAAAAGACTCATGCAATTGTCATACAAAGCGGCGGCGACGGGGCCTTTTGCGCCGGTGCTTCTTTTGATGAAATGACATCCATTACTACCGAAGAGGAAGGGAAAGAGTTTTTCATGGGATTTGCAAATGTGATTAATGCGATGAGAACCTGCCCTAAAATGATCATTTCGCGCGTTCACGGAAAAACGGTAGGCGGAGGAATCGGGATCATCGCTGCTTCTGATTTTGCCATAGCCCAGGAAAATGCTTCTGTTCGTTTGAGCGAACTCTCGCTCGGAATCGGCCCATTTGTGGTGGGACCGGCCGTTGGCAGGAAACTGGGAACATCTGCATTTGCCACCTTATCACTGGACGCAAAAACCTGGTATGATGCTCACTGGGCATTAAGAAATGGTCTGTACAACAAAGTTATGGATAGTAAAGAAGAACTTGACAATGCAGTAAATGAAATGACACAAAATTTCGCGTCCAGTAATCTCGATGCACTAACTCACCTCAAAGATATCATGTGGCAGGGAACCGGACACTGGCATGCCACACTTGAACAACGAGCTGAAATCAGCGGTCGTTTGGTCCTCTCGGAATTCACAAAAAGAACAATTTCTGATTTTAAGAAGAAAAAATAAGAAACCTCATTTAGAGAACCGCGATGTACTTTTACGCACCAGTAGTTCCGGTTTGAGGCTGGCATGAGTTACCTCTGCATCTCTGTTTTTAATCTGTTCAATTAAAAGATGTGCTGCTTTTTCTCCTTTTCCATAGGTGGGTTGTGCAATGGTGGTGAGCGGAGGAATCATATATTTAGCTATCGGAAGACCATCGAAGCCAACCACTGAAAATTTCTCCGGTACAGGGATATTATTTTCATAAAGTGCCAACAGGGCGCCCATTGCCAGTGTATCACTTGCACAGAAAACTGCTGTCATATCGGGGTAGTCCGTAATCCACTCCTCCATCGTATCGTGCCCGTCGTGCTGCGAATAACTTCCTACAACTGTATAATTATCTTTTGGTTTAATTCCCCCATTTTCCAGAGCGTCGCGGTAGCCTCTCATCCGGTGTTCAGTTTCCTGAACATTTTGATCGCCAAAGATGCCACCGATATTTTTATGCCCCAACTGCACAAGATGATCTGTGGCTTTATATGCCGCTTCATAGTTATCAACATCCACGGAGGATATTTCGGGATATTTGGGATTGTGACCTACCAAAACCAATGGGATGTCAGCATCTGCAAACGTATTTAACGTAAACTCAGTCACCTCTTCGTTGAGGCAAATTACACCGTCGAGATGGTGTTCATTTAGTATCAGATCATGAAGTTCTTTCTTCATATCAGCACCGTAAAAGGAAAGCCGTACATAATATCCATGCCGAATACACTCCTCGAAAATCCCAAGATAGAGAAGGGTCCAATAACCGTTCCCAAGACTTTCTTCCCCAAAAATGCCCGACAAGACTCCAATCTGATGCGTACTGCTTGTGGCCAAACTTCGCGCTACCGAATTGGGGCGGTAATTATACTCTTCAACTACTTTCATTACCCGTTTACGGGCTTCATCACTTACATTGGGATGGTTATTCAGCACTCTCGATACGACAGACCTCGACACATGAGCAAGCTTGGCAACTTTATCGATGTTTAACCTTTCCATTCCACTCAAATATTGAGTTAACCTCTGCGGCAATCAGAACTACAGTATCTGCTTTACTAACTGAAATAATATCAAATTAGTTGCTCAAAAATCAGCAACAGTTACTGAACTGAAACTTTCCGGCTTGATCTTCCTGCAGAATTGAATATTGAGATCGTAACTGAATCTCCTTCATTGATCTCTACGGGACCCTGATATATGGGGGAATCTGAATTCGGGGTTCCATTAATTTCATACCGAATTTCAAGTCCTGGATAAGCACTATTAACCATGAGAACACCATCTTCAATTACGGCGCCCGGTACCGGTAATCTGTAGTTTATATCATTAAAAATATTATCGAGCCTGTCAAGCTCGTACTGCCCCACGCGATTTGCGAATTCATTCCATGCGGCATCGCGTTCAGACCGAAGTTGAGTCAGATTTTCCATCTCTCCCCAAGAGGGATTTCCAACCCATGCCCGTTCAGCAAGCCCGAGCAAGCGCGGCAGAACCATATATTCCCATCGCTGAGGTTCATTAACCGTTTCAGACCAAAGCTGTCCCTGGATTCCTAAAATGTTACTTCTGCCCGTTTCGCTCAACTGAATAGCATCATCATACTGGCTTGGATCGACCGGGTTTCCGTAATTATCATGCTCGGCATTTTTGTAGAGATCGTAAGGAATGAAAGAGTAGGTATCCTTCGTGTCGAACATAGCTGCCCAGTAAAAACCCGGTTCCTGCCACGATTTATTGTAGGCCATATCCAGGTAGAGGTTTGATGCGTTTGACATCACAACATTATACCCGGCATTCGCAAGCATGTAAGCATAATCTTCCCGTCCTGATCCCCAGATACTCGACCATACATATGGGACAACGTTTTCCTTGTATTCAGCATCTTCTTTGGGGCCACTATGATCTTCATCGAGACCCACTTCCTCCCATCCGGCCATCTGCAAACCGCGCTCCTCAAGCATTGATTCTAATCTGGTAAAAAAGTGTCCAAACAGGTCTGCGGCTTTATCAATAGAATGCTCCTCCATATACAGATCGCAAGCAGGTGACTCTGTCCAAGCCCCTTCGGGAACCTCATCCCCTCCAACATGAATCATGTTCAACGGGACCCCCGCTTCTTCATGCATAGCGATCACCTCGTCAAAAATCAGTCCCATAAAATTATAGGTAGATTCCCGGCAGACATTCATCACGTTATCATCAAAATTCTGAACAGACATATATTCCGATTCATCTGCAGGATCGGCCAAGCGATACATCTCAGCCTGCTCCGATTCTCCAAATTCAGAAAGGCGATTAAACCGAACTTCCATCCCTTTAATGGCAGCACGGGCATGACCGGGAACGTCAATTTCGGGGATCACTTCAATGTGCCGCTGACCAGCAAATTGCAAAATCTCGATATATTCATCTCGAGAATACCAGCCGCTTCCAAACGATTCTCCCGGTGTAGGATCCGGTCCTGATCCATACGATGGAGCGAGGAAATGTTCTTCGGTTTCTGTGTGGCCGCGTCGTCCGCCAACCTCTGTCAGCTCAGGCAGTTCGTCAATGGCCAACCGCCAGCCTTCGTCATCCGTCAGGTGAAAGTGAAATTTGTTAAGCTTGTACATTCCCATCACTTCCAGGAGACGCAATACACTTTCTTTGTCTTGAAAATTTCGGGCTACATCGAGATGCATTCCGCGATAATCAAAACCGGGCTGATCGAATATTTGAACCGCTGCCAGTTCCATATCGCCACTATCCCGGTTTGATATGAGCGACCGGAGACTCTGAATAGCATAAAATATTCCAGCATTCCCCGATGATGATAACTCAATTCCATCATCAGTGATTTGGAGAGAATATGCCTCTTCGTTCTCATCTACAGCCGGATCAAGATTCAATAAAATTCCTGATCCGTTCCACTCACCGTTCAGCTGTTCAACCGTATTTTCAATGTTGTACTCTTCAGATAAAAGGCTACTCAAATATTCTGCTTCTTCTAAAACATCCTGTGCGTAGCTAATTGTAATTCCATTCGTCAATTCATAACTGCCATCCCCCATTTCTAAGGATGACGGGGTTGGAGTGATTTTACTTACCTGATCGGGTGTTAGTGTAGTGAGTTGTTCATTTTCACGGTATCGGCTACCTGCCGTTGGAATCTCAAGATTATCGCCCTGGTTCCGATTCACCTGCTCTTCTCCCACAAATGGTTCAACCGAAACTTCAGTCACCTCTTCAATTCGGTCATCATATACAAAATAGAATCCCTGTGGAGCATCGGTTTTTTTGATGGCATGAAATTGTGCTTTGTACTCCTTTACAAATTCTTCTCCGGCCGGAATCGGGTTAAACGAATCGGTAGGTTCAAGCTTAAAGAAATCCCCGCTAATATGCGTTACTTCAAACTCCGGTAAAAAGCTTTCAGCATCCAAAACACGGATTGAATTCAGGTAGAGTGTCCACCCGGCAGGAGTGAATGTTTCACTTCCTGTGTTACGAAATGCAAGTGAAGCGCGGAGTTGATTATTCTCCTCGAAATTTGAGATCAGGTTCCATGTAATCTCAATTGGAGAATGATTAATCTCCTTGGAAAGAGAATATTGGGAATCATCATTCTCTTGCTGCGAGCTACAACCCGCAATTAAAAGAAGAGTCAGAGTTGTAAAAAACAGGTATGCTTTTGTTAATGTGAAATTCATAAATATCTAAATGACTGAAAAGTTTAACAAATGTTTTAAAATATCCTCAAATCCAGAAATAACTATACGGTCTGTTTGCTAAGGCTGTCCAGTTTCAACCACATAAAAGCGGCGGTACCAAGTATAGCTGTTTTCTTACCACTTATTTCGGAGAGTTTCAGTTCTACTGTTCCCTTGTAAATATCAAGGAGATTTTCTTCCATATATCTCTGTGTTGGTTCCAGTATCAACTCTTTAGAACGCGATAATCCCCCGGTAAGAACAATAAGTTCAGGATTTAACAAAGCAACTGTATTTGCCAGGGTTTTTCCCAAATACCGGCCGGTTATTTCAAAAGCCCGCAGTGCCAGTTCATCCCCCTCTTGTGCAGCTTTAGTAATATTTTTAGCCGTAAAAGATCCATTCTCAGAGAATTGTAAAATAGAATTTGGATATTCTTCGATCGCTATCAGTTCCTTTGCTGTTCTTAAAATTCCGGTAGCAGAGGCATATGTTTCCAAACATCCTTTCCGGCCACAACCACATTTTCTTGCATTACCTGAAATTGTTACGTGTCCCAGTTCTCCGGCATGTCCGCGTGAGCCGAGTACTAAATCTCCGTCCACAACTATTCCGCATCCCAAGCCGGTGCCAAGAGTCACACAGAGAAAATTCTTTTTATGCTTTGCCACGCCAAAAAGCATTTCTCCCACAGCCGCCGCATTGGCATCGTTGGAGACAGAAACAGGCAGATTAAAATTTGCCGATAGTATATTGGCCACCGGCAGCTTTCTTGGCCAGCTTAAATTTGAGGCGTTATCGATCGTACCATTTTTCTGGCTGCCCGTAGGTGCTCCAACACTTACACCAACCAGTTTATAACCGGGCCCAAGTGCTTCCACCATATCCTGTACCGAATCACTCAACTGTTCAAAGAATAGCTCGTATCCAATATCTACATTTGTTGGTATAGATTGATAGGCAAATAATTTACCCTCGCGACTCACTAAACCAAATTTTGTATCTGTACCTCCTAAATCAATTCCCGCAACTAACTCCATGACATACGTTTATAGAATTTAAACAATGTTGAAGAAGCTCACCTCTCACAACAATCGCATTTGTTTTATGTTATATCTTACTTATTTATCACAATCTTAAAAATCATCATTAATCCTTTAAAAGCAAATTTATTAGACTTTGTTTTTTATATTTGGAACCGATTCCAATCCACTCTCTTTTCTTTAATGCGTATATTAGAATTCGTAAGTACTGATATCTTCATAACAACCAACTGAATTGAAACTAACTATCGATGGAAAGCTTACAGCAGAAGTTAAATTCTATTAATAAACGCCTCACCTATTACGAAAATATTCCAACTGTTATTTATAAAAACAGTTCTGAGGCTTCCACAGCCATTGCACATGAAATTGCTTCACTCATCAGAGAAAAAGAAAAAAAGAATGAAAATGCCGTTTTGGGGCTTGCAACCGGTTCTACACCCGTTGCCGTTTACGATGAATTAGTTCGGTTACACGAAGAAGAAGGACTGAGTTTTAAAAATGTAATTACATTTAATCTTGATGAATATTATCCCATAGAACCGGACTCGCTGCAAAGTTACGTTCGTTTTATGCACGAGCATCTTTTTAATTCGATTGATATTCCCGAAGACCAGGTTCACATTCCAGACGGAACAATCCCTGAAGAAGATATTTATAAATATTGTGACAAATACGAAGCCAAAATCGATGCAGCCGGAGGCATTGACATTCAGCTTTTGGGAATTGGACGAACCGGACACATTGGCTTTAACGAACCAGGATCACGCCCTGATTCTCCCACACGCCTGATTACTTTGGACAAGATCACCCGGAAGGATGCCGCAAGTGATTTCTTTGGAGAAGAATATGTGCCGCGCCGGGCTATTACAATGGGAGTTGGAACCATCCTGAAATCGAAAAAAATCATCCTGATGGCATGGGGCGAAGGCAAGGCGAGCATTATCAAAGAAACTGTGGAAGGTGAAATAAGGGAAAATATTCCCGCCACCTACCTGCAGGAGCATGAGAATACAGCTATAGTACTTGATACCGCCGCTTCTGAAAAATTGATGCGGATCAATACACCATGGCTGCTTTCTCCCTGTGATTGGGACGATAATCTGATTCGAAAAGCTGTAGTTTGGCTTTGCCGGAAACTGGACAAACCGATACTCAAACTAACTGACGAAAACTACAACGAAAACGGCATGGCCGACCTGATTACCACACAGGGACCTGCCTACAATATCAATATTAAGGTTTTCAATGAGTTGCAGCATACTATCACCGGCTGGCCGGGTGGAAAGCCAAACGAAGATGACAAATACCGTCCCGAGAGAAGGGAACCATTTCCTAAACGTGCACTCATTTTTAGTCCCCATCCCGATGACGACGTGATCTCCATGGGAGGAACGCTGATCAGGCTGGTCGATCACGGACACGAGGTTCACATTGCCTATCAAACATCCGGAAATATTGCGGTTTTTGATGATGACGTGGTTCGTTTTGCTGATTTCGTACTCGATTACGCCGAAGCATTTGATATGAAAGATCAAAAGGCAGACAAATTATTTCGAAAAATTAACGAGTTCCTGAAATCCAAAAAACCCGGCCAGGTTGATTCGCCGGAAGTGAAAAAGATAAAAGGCTTGATCCGGCGCGGTGAAGCGAAAGCCGGCGGACGCTATTGCGGTGTTCCTGATGAAAATATGCACTTCATGGAGATGCCATTTTATGAAACCGGCCGCGTGAAGAAAAAGCCAATTTCCGATGAAGATGTTCAGATTACCGTTGACCTTCTTCGGGAAGTAAAACCACATCAAATCTATGCTGCCGGTGATCTGTCTGATCCGCACGGAACCCATCGTGTTTGCCTGAAAGCCATTTTTGAAGCACTCGACATCGTAAAAAACGATAACTGGGCGAAAGATTGCTGGGTGTGGCTCTACCGCGGTGCATGGCAGGAATGGGATGTGAACGAAATTGAAATGGCCGTTCCACTGAGTCCGCAGGAGTTGAAACGAAAACGCCGGGCCATCTTCAAGCATCAATCCCAAAAAGACCGGCCGCTTTTTCCAGGATCAGATACCAGAGAATTTTGGCAACGCTCCGAAGACCGAAACCGCGGAACAGCTGAGGTTTATGATGACCTCGGATTGGCCGAATATGAAGCGATCGAGGGTTTTGTGCGGTATCATTTTCTTGATTAGGAAAAATCTCCCCTCTTGAGAGGGGAAGGTGAAATGAGCGTTTAGCGAATGAACTCGGGGTGTGTTTCTCGGATTCAGATTTTGAACCTTTTTTGGCGATCCATCCCCTAACTCCTTCTCTATTCCGACCAAAAATCGACCAAAATAAGAAAGTGGAAACCCGGATCTCATACAAATCCTCAAAAAAACATCGGTTATAAATAACTTGAAATAAATTCAACAGGAGTGAATATTGGTAGATTGGATTTCTTCGGATAATCTCTCTTGTTTCGGGTAATGATAGCTTTGCATTTGCTGAATTTTGCTGAGTAATATTGGAGAGCATCTTCCAAATCACTCCATTCCGCATTCAATGCATGATCAACTACTGAAGTATCTACTGCAGAAATCTGAATATGTGTTCGCAATCGTTTCAGTTCTGCTTGTGCTTTCGCAGATCCAAGATCTGAACGAAGAATGTAAAACATCGTATCAAATGAAATAGCAGATACCCTGCCCGCGATTTGATCTCTTTCTGCTGCCAGAAAAATTTTGGCCGAATCCTCCCAAAACGGTTCTCTTTTTAACAATACATCTAAACAAACATTTACATCAAGAAGAACACGGTCAGCCATGTTTTTTCAGGATTTCCTTCTGTTTGATTTCTTTGTAGCTCAACCGTTCATTTTCAGGAGAAAGCTTTGCCACCCCAATCATGGATTCTGTCCAGGAACCCGGCTCAGGTGTAAATCCTGGTTCCTCTTTTGTTACGGACTCCAGATAATTTTCCACCATATCGGAAATACTGGTATCATGCCGGTCTGCATATTTCCTGGCCCGGTTTTTAACCGATTCTTCAATCGTAAGAGTAAGTTTCTTTTTCATAGCTGAATGATTATCTGATGTACACGTGTAATTTTAAAATACAACACGTATAAAAGCAATTTATTTTTGGAAGTTCCAAAGAAGCCGGGTTTAATCATTCCGAATGCTCATCTTCACATGTTTAAGAGTTTAAGAGTTTCGTCCCGAAAGGGACTTTTGATAGGTTTGCGCTGACATTTAACCCCGGTTAAAACCGGGGCCTATTAACTATCGTCCCGCAAGGGCGGGACTTTGGGTTGAAATGCTGAATCATATTTTATTCTTTTCCACCAATGAACCCTGTCATACTATTAAAAACTTCATTGTGAATAATTATTGCCAAAAAATTTAAAAGTGAAGACTCAAGCAAAATTCCAAATCCGCCGGCTGGCGGATGACACGCAGTAGCCCTCAACTTCAGTTGGGGGTTAAAAGCAATACTTCCGTCAATAGAATCCCGAGAGGGATGGCACCCTTTCGATAGCGATATGTCATGCCCCTGCACACATGATCATCCCACTCGATTCTCTTTATAGTGAACTGTGGACAACTCCCGAAGTAAATCAGCACTATACTCAGGCGTGATATCCCTCTGAGGCGTTCCCAGCATTTCGTATCCAACTCTGAATTTTTTCACGGTTGCAGATCGAAGTAACGGCGGATAGAAATGCATGTGAAAATGCCATTCGGGATGATCATTTCCATCGGTTGGAGCGGGATGAAAACCGGCCGAATAGGGAAAGGAGACTTCAAACAGGTTATCGTATTTGATGGTTATTTTTTGGATGATGTCAGCCAGTGAATCTTTTTCGGCTTCAGTCATATCTGTAAATCTTCCGAAGGGCCGCTTGCTGATTAACAGCGTTTCAAACGGCCAGAATGCCCAGAATGGGACTACAACCACAAAATTATCATTCTCAACAACGATTCTTTCGTTCTTTTTGAGTTCAAGATTCAGATAATCAGAAAGAAGAGTCCGGCCATTTTTTTTGAAGTGATCTGTAAACTGTTTCAGCTCTTTGGCCGGTTCATCGGGAATCGTTTCCTGTGCCCAGATTTGCCCGTGCGGATGCGGATTACTGCACCCCATAATCTCCCCCTTATTCTCAAAAATCTGCACATAGTTAATATACTCTCGATTCCCAAGCTCTTGATATTCTTTCGTCCAGAGATCGACAACTTCCCGAATTTGTGAGTTCTCCATCTCTGGCAGCGTCAGATCATGTCGAGGGGAAAAACAGATCACCCTGCAAATTCCTTTTTCTCCTTTGGCGATGAGCAGATCATCTTCATTTAAAATCTCTGACGGAGTTTCCGGTTTCAGGGCACTGAAATCATTCGTAAAAACAAAGGTGTTTTCATAATCGGGATTTTGTTTTCCACCAGCTCTTGAATTTCCCGGACATAAATAACATTCAGGATCGTATTCAGGCTTAAAATCTTTCGCCTGATCTTCCGTTTTACCCTGCCAGGGACGTTTTGTCCGATGCGGGCTGACCTGTACCCACTCTCCTGTAAGAATATTATATCTGCGATGCGAATGTTCTGTAAGATCTAAATTCATAAATCAAGACTCTCTAAAAATTTGTTTTGTCCCATCATTTATGGAAGCCTGGTAAATCTCTAAATCATCACCGATTTTCTCACTATATTTTCTTTCTACAGATCGGATAAACTCATCAACAAACTCTTCTTTTACAAGATTGATGGTACATCCGCCAAATCCGCCGCCCATCATGCGAGAGCCAAAAACCCCCTCCAGCTTTTCGGTAATTTCAACGAGAACATCCAGCTCTTTGCAGCTTACTTCGTACAGATCTCTCAGTCCGTAGTGAGATTCATACATTAGCTTGCCGAACGTTTCCAAATCATCATTCGTCAATGCTTCACAAGCCGCTTCAACCCGTTTGTTTTCTTCCAGGATAAAGATACATCGTTCGAATACGACCGGTGTAAAATCACCCATATGCTTTTTCAACATTTGCATACTCACATCCCGCAAACTCTTGATATCATAATCAAATTGTTTCAGGATTTGAACTCCTTCCTCACACTGTTGCCTACGGATGTTGTATTCTGAGGATGTCAGCTCCCGATGCACATTCGTATCACACAAAATGATCTTGATATCTGACCGGTGAAACGGGTAGAGTTCGAATTCGAGAGATCGGCAATCCAGTTTCAGGGCATGCCCCTCTTTGCCATGAAGATTTGCAAATTGGTCCATGATGCCGCATTGCATACCCACAAAATGGTTCTCAGCCGCCTGGCCGATTTTGGCCATCTCTGTTTTCGAGATCGACAGATCAAAAAGTTTCGATAATCCCAACACTACGCCACCTTCCAGTGCTGCTGATGATGAAAGGCCGGCTCCAATGGGTATATCACCTCCAAATACACAATCAAACCCCTCAATCTTGTCCCCTCTTATTTTGAGCTGATCCACAACGCCAAGAATATAATTCGCCCAGTGATAATCACTTTTTTCAAGATCTTTACTTAAATCAACCTCAAAGGATTCTTTCATATCAATTGAGTGAAGGCGGGCTTTTTTTGATTCATTTGCGGCACATCCCAGTACAATCACTTTATCAATGGCAGCGGGCAGAACGAAGCCTTCGTTGTAATCGGTATGCTCTCCAATCAGGTTCACCCGGCCGGGTGATTGAATCAGAATGGGTTCTGTATCAAACCGTGATTTAAAGTCGTTATAGATTTTTTTTACCATCTCTTTCATAAATCAAACCAAAGACTTCTGAAGTTTTTATTGATTTCAATTCGTTTTTAAATTTTTAAAACACATGTACTTGATATGGGACCGGAAAACTTCGGAAGTCTAATGTAATCCACTTACCAGAATGCTGCATACAGTATAGCTGTGATAATCAATATAATGTAGGCACCGATATTAAAAGCATGGCTGGTTTTAAACATATCTGCGGTTGTGTGAATAGCTTTCGGATCTTCATCGTAAGGATTCGTTGTTAAGCTGACACCTGCAATAATTGCCATGGTGCTGATGAGGGTATAAAACATCTGATCTAAAAATGGTAACTGTACAACCGGCGATTTCAAAAAGACGGCAATAACAATTGATGCCAGCACCCCGTAGATAGCACCTTTTGATGTCGTTTTTTTCCAAAATAATCCCATTAAAAATACAGCCAGTATTCCAGGACTAACCATACCTGTATATTCCTGGATATATTGAAAAACCTGGGGTACGTTGTCCAGTTGCGGGGCCATAAGGCCAGCGGTAATCAATGCAACCCCGGCCGAAATTCTTCCCATGTTTACCGTTTGTTTATCCGTAGCATCTTTCCTGATATACGGGATATAGATATCCATTGTAAATATCGTGGCAACGGAATTCAGCATGGAAGCCATTGACGATACAATAGCGGCCGCAAGTGCTGCCACGACCAATCCCAAAAAGCCGGGCGTGAGAAACACCTTCATAAGCCACGGATAGGCATTATCGTATTGAACAGTTCCATCCGGCCTGGTAAAAACATCAACAACACCCGTGATTTGCGCAGTGCCTTCGGGCTGGGTGTATAACACATAGACAATAATACCGGGAATTACAACGATCAGAGGTATTAGCAACTTCAAAAAACCGGCAAAAATGATGCCCTTTTGTGATTCTTTGAGAGATTTTGCGGCGAGTGTCCGTTGAATGATATACTGATTAAATCCCCAATAATACAGATTAGCTACCCACATGCCCCCGATTAAAACAGCGATGCCCGGCAGATTACTAAATTCCGGATTTGATCGATCCAGAATCATCGTAAATTTTTCTCCCGCGACATCATAAATATGTACAAAACCATTTAGAATGCCCCCTTCGGGAGTAACATTATAGAGGCCGGCAAAGGTAACTACAAATCCGCCCAGCACAAGCAAACCGACTTGCAATACATCAGTCCAGGCCACAGCAGAAAGTCCCCCATACAGCGAATAGGCAGCAGCAATGGCGGACAGGCCAAGAAGCGCATAAATCATGAGGCTGCCATCCCCTGTGCCCATAATGGTATCAAGGGCTAATGCACCCAAATAGAGTACGGTGGTAAGATTTACAAAGACAAACAGTGCAATCCAGAAAACTGCCAGGATGGTTTTTAGCGTTGTATTAAACCGTTGTTCAACAAATTCGGGAATGGTGAAAATTTTCTTTTCAATAAAGATGGGTAAGAAGTATTTACCGACCACGATCAGCGTTACCGCTCCCATCCATTCATAGGAAGCGATAGCAAGGCCAACGGCAAAACCAGAGCCCGACATTCCGATAATTTGTTCGGCAGAGATATTTGCGGCAATCAGTGAAGCCCCGATTGCCCACCAGGGAAGAGATTTACCGGCCAAAAAATAATCTGTAGCATTTTTTTGGTGGCCTTCTTTATCCCTTGATACCCACAGGCCAAGAGCAACAATCACAAAGGCATAAGTACAAAATACAATGGTATCAATCAGGGAGAATTCCATCTGTGAATAAAGTTTCCGGTTGTATCAATGATTCATAGCTGCAAAAGACAACCCCATCAACTGTTATGGTATAGAGTTTAATTTTCTAAGCAATCTAAATTTATGGATGTTAACGATAACATAAAAATACGATTCCTGTTACAATTTTCACCAAAAAATTATAGGCTTCCTAAAACTCAATAATTGCTTCAAATCATATCAGCCATCTGCACACCCGCAGGACTGCCTGATTTTAAGGCTTGTAAGTACTTCAATATTTTCTGAATGCTCATTCTCATTTTCGATCAACCTGATCAGTTTTTGGGCTGCTCTCTTGCCCAATTCAAAAGAGGATTGTTTTACTGTTGTTAACGGACTTTTCATCAAATCAGCCCGGATATCATCCGAAAAACCGACGATAGCAATATCTTCGGGTATTGACAAACCACGTTTATATATAGCCTCCATTGCCCCGAAAGCAGCAGGATCATTAATCGCAAAAACCGCTCTTGGAGAATCATTTTCGTGTGTATCAAGCAACCGGTTCATCGCCTCGTATCCCCCTTTTTCCCTGAAGCCTGACTCAACGATCAGATTTTCATCAATCAAAATATTCTCTTCGCTTAAAGCTTTTTTATATCCGGCAAGGCGCTCCCGGCTGATTTTCAAATTTAAGGGGCCGGACAGATGAGCAATTGTTTTATACCCGTGATCAATTAAGTGCTTTGTAATGTTATAAGCTCCATTTCGGTCATCCACACTCACACAGCTGGCCCCGATCTCTTCAACGCATCGATCAAAAAACACAAGCGCCGTATTCGATTTCACAATTTTTTTGTAGGTAGTGTGATCATCAACCGTCTCGGCAGAGGAGACCAAAATACCATCTACTCTCTTTGATTGTAGTGTCTCAAGGGCCTGGCGTTCCCGTTCCTTATCTTCTGCAGAGTGGGTCAAAATCAATTGGTAATTACCTTTAAATGTCACCTCTTCGATACCCTGAATAGCTTCAGCAAAAAAGGAGTGTGCAATCTCCGGCACAACCACCCCAATCGTAAATGTTTTTTTAGAAACCAGGCTTTTTGCAATGTAATTGGGTGTGTATCCCATTTCCCTGGCTTTCCTGAGAATCCGTTCTTTCGTCTTTCCATCTACATTTGAACGGTTATTAATCGCCCGCGAAACCGTCATAGCTGAAATACCCAGCTCTTCAGCAATTTGTTTTAATGTTACTTCTGAACCCACAATTTGTCTTTTTTGATATAGGTTAGGCTTAACAATAATTACTAAAACAAATTTATAATTGGAAATAATTTTCTCTAATCTTTCAAAGTCCCATAAATCAACTGACAGTATTATTGATTTTCAGGAAGCGGTTTCACAAATTGGCATTTATAGTTTAAATATCGCTAACCAACCAGGAGTTTATAACATGGCAACACAGTTTATTTTAGCTCTCGATCAGGGAACCACCAGCTCAAGGGCCATTGTATTCAATCACAAAGGTGAAATTGTATCCACCGCTCAGAAAGAGTTCAAACAGATCTATCCCAAAGCCGGATGGGTAGAACACGACGGACAAGAGATTTGGTCGACCCAGGCCGGTGTTGCCACAGAAGCGATCACAGGTGCAGGGATTGATGGTTCAAATGTTGCCGGAATTGGAATTACAAATCAACGTGAAACCACGCTTATATGGGACCGAAAAACCGGCAAACCTGTGTACAATGCCATTGTTTGGCAGGATCGGCGAACTTCTGATTATTGTGACCAACTAAAAAGCGATGGCTATGCAGACATGATCCAGGAAAAAACGGGGTTGGTGATCGACTCCTACTTTTCTGGTACTAAAATTAAATGGATACTTGATAACGTTGATGGAGTTCGGGAGCGAGCCGAGGATGGTGAGCTGGCATTCGGTACAATGGACACCTGGCTGATCTGGAACTTTACAAACGGCAAAACTCATGTAACGGATGTAACCAACGCATCCCGAACTATGATCTATAATATCAACGATATGGAGTGGGATACTGAACTCCTTGAGTTACTTGATATTCCCAAAAGTCTTCTTCCTGAAGTAAAATCGTCGAGCGAAGTGTATGCCAATACCAACTCCACTGTATTAAATGCTGAGGTGCCGATTGCCGGGATTGCGGGTGATCAGCAGGCAGCCCTTTTTGGTCAGCGTTGTATTGAAAAAGGGATGGTGAAAAACACATACGGAACCGGATGTTTTATGATGATGAACACCGGTAAGAAACCTATCAAATCGAAAAATAATCTTCTTACAACCGTTGCCTGGGAGATTGATGGAAAGGTTGAATACGCCCTTGAAGGAAGTATTTTTATAGCCGGTGCGGTGGTACAATGGCTTCGGGATGAACTTGGATTGATTCGAAAATCTGCCGATGTAGAAAAACTTGCCAAATCCGTAGATGATAATGACGGCGTGTATCTTGTTCCTGCATTTGCCGGACTTGGTGCACCTCATTGGGATCAGCATGCCCGAGGTACCATGGTGGGGTTGACACGCGGCTCAAATTCAGGTCACATTGCCCGGGCTGCTCTCGAAGGAATTGCCTACCAGGCGATGGATGTTTTGAAAGCGATGCAGTCTGATTCCGGAATTGAAATAAAAGAGCTTCGGGTTGATGGTGGAGCCACGGCCAACAACTTGTTGATGCAGTTCCAGGCCGATATTTTGCAGGCACCTGTCATTCGTCCAAAAATCCTGGAGACAACTGCACTTGGAGCAGCCTACCTGGCAGGTCTTGCCGTGGGGTACTGGAAAGATCATGAAGAAATTAATGAACAATGGCGGGAAGATCAGCGTTTTGATGCTGAGATGGATAAACAGAAAGCAGGAAAATTGATTGATGGATGGAAAAAAGCACTTAAAGCTACGCGGGCCTGGTCTGAGAAATTGGATTTTGATATGTAGAACTTCTCCTTTGAATGGGGAAAGTAAAATGAGCGTTTGCCCAAGGCATCCCTTCGGGGTAGCGAATGAACTCGGGGGATGTTCCGTTGACCCAAACACCCCTCTGAGTTTTTCAAGAACAATTGAAAAACTCTGACTTCCTTGAAAGGGAGATTAATTTTCTCATGCCGAAGCTCCGCTTAACGGAAGCAGAGCTTCCAACTCATTGATTCCCAAGCAGGAGCTTGGGAATCAGATGTGAAAATTTTTGATGATAATTTTACTCTTAAATATTTAAAAAATGCTATTGAACAGATCAGAAATGCTAAAAACCGCCAAAGAAAAGGCGGGTTATTTTGATGTAATTATTATTGGCGGTGGTGCAACAGGACTCGGAGTTGCCGTTGATTCTGCAACCAGAGGTTACAGTACCTTACTCCTGGAACAGCATGATTTTTCTAAGGGAACTTCGAGTCGCTCTACAAAACTTGTGCATGGCGGTGTTCGGTATCTTCAACAGGGAAATGTTTCTTTGGTACTTGAGGCACTTCGGGAGCGTGGTTTACTGATTCAAAACGCTCCTCATCTTGTTCACAATCAATCGTTTATTGTTCCAAATTACGATTGGTGGGAAGGTCCTTTTTATGGTGTTGGCATGAAAGTGTATGATATGCTGGCCGGTAAACTTGGGTTGGGGCCATCAAAAAATCTATCCCTTGAGGATACGATTGAACATCTGCCAACACTTGAACGTGAGGGATTACGAGGCGGTGTAATCTATTACGACGGTCAGTTTGATGATTCGCGCATGGCTATCAACCTTGTTCAAACAGCTGCCGATCATGATGCTACCATGCTGAATTACCTGAAAGTAACGGGACTGTTAAAATCAAATAATATGGTAGATGGGGTAACGGTAGAAGATCAGTTATCCGGCGATACATTTGATATTAACGGACGTGTTGTTGTAAATGCTACCGGAGTTTTTACGGATAACATTTTACAAATGGACAATCCTGAGAAGAAACCCATTATTGCACCAAGCCAGGGTGTTCACTTAGTTATCGATAAAAAGTTTTCACCGGGAGAATCGGCTATCATGGTTCCTCATACAGATGACGGACGCGTTTTATTTGCTGTGCCCTGGAACGGAAAACTTGTTGTAGGAACTACAGATACACCCGTAGATGCTCCAACACTTGAACCCAAAGCCCAGGAAGAAGAGATTGATTTTATACTAAAACATGCCACCCAGTATTTAACGGGAAATCCAACACGCAAAGATGTTCGAAGTGTCTTTGCAGGACTACGCCCTCTGGTGAAAGCCGGGGATGGAAAGGATACATCATCGATATCAAGAGATCATTCCCTGATGATTTCTGAATCGGGCCTGGTAACGATTGCAGGTGGTAAATGGACCACCTATCGTAAAATGGCACAAGATACGGTAGATCAGGCAGCAACAGTTGCAGGATTGAATGTTCAGGAATGTGTTACAGAAAACCTGCGAATTCACGGCTGGCTTAAGAATATAGATCCCGATGATCCACTCCATCATTACGGTTCAGACCGTATCGAAATCAACAAGCTCGTCAAAGAAAATAAAGAGCTGGGTGAACCACTTCACGAACGTCTGCCCTACCTGAAAGCTGAAGTTGTTTGGGGTGTTCGAAACGAAATGGCTATGACAGTGGAAGATGTTCTCGCTCGCAGAACCCGGGCCTTACTTCTCGATGCACAAGCCAGTGTAGAGATGGCTCCTGAAGTAGCAAAATTGATGGCTAATGAAATGGATAAGGATCAGGCCTGGATTGATGAACAGGTTGAAAAGTATGAGGAAGTGGCTAAGGCATATATTCTGCAATAAAAAATTTGGTTAAAGATCCGCGAAGTTTCAAAAACTTCGCGGATCTTCAGAATGTAAGTAGCTCCTGAATTTTATCAGCAATCTTTCCTGCGTCCGGCATCACCGAATTCATTAAATCAATGTTGTAAGGTACCGGAACGTCAGGAAAGGCAAGTCGCTGCACCGGTGCATCCAGGAATTTAAAAAGTTCATCCGAAATGGTAGCACTGATTTCAGCACCAAATCCACCCGTTCGATTGTCCTCATGAACAATCAGGCATCGATTCGTTTTCTTCACCGATTCAAAAACCATCTCTTTATCCCATGGGAAAATAGTTCGAAGGTCAATGATCTCAACTGAAACATCTATTTGATCTGCTGCCTTCTCGCATCGCTCACACATCGCTCCCCATGTTATCATTGTGAGATCTGAACCATCTGTCAGCTTTTTTGCCTTCCCAATCGGAACCACAAAATCATCTCCGGGATATGGTGTTCTGGCATATTTTGAATCCAGCAGATTTCGATGCTCAAAAAAGATGGTGGGATTGTTATCTCTCATGGCCGATCGCAGGAGTCCGGCTGCATCCTGGGCATTCGAGGGCATAACCAGTTGCCAGCCGATCATCTTTGCAAAGAACGCCTCGTTTGATTCACTGTGCCAGGGATCACCACACTTTGCAAAACCACCCGGCATACGAACTACCATCGGGGCTGCAAATTTGTTTGCCGTTCGCCAGCGAATCGTGCCGGCATTTTTAAGCTGCTCTGTGGCAGGATCTGCATACTTTCGAAACTGAATTTCAGCGACCGGCAGAAACCCGGCATAGGCCAATCCAACCGATCGGCCGATAATTCCCTCTTCTGATAAACTCGTATCGAATACCCGGTCTTCACCAAATTTTGTCTGCAATCCGGAAGTAACGGCATGAACACCGCCTTTTTTCCCTACGTCTTCACCAAACACCAATACCTTTTCGTTGATCTCCAGTTCATGTTCCAGTGTTTTCCTGATCGACTCCACCATGTTGATTCGCTGCTTCCCGGACTGAGGCTCAGTAGAAGTTTTCGAAAACTCAAATCCATTGCTATATAATCCCCCAACTTTTTGGATCTCCATTCCATCCTGATACAGTGATTCTTTCAGATGATCTTCTGAGGGTGATGGACGATTCCAAGCTTCTTCCGTGGCTTTTCTAACCCTCATTTTCGTCTCTGTTTCAAGATCGCTCCAATCCTCTTCTGATACAAAATCAGGAATCAAAAAATTCTTCAACTTTTTTTGCGGATCATTTTCCTCCTCTTTTTCGAGGAGTTCTTCACTTTTATATGCCTGATTATCCTGGTAAGAATGACCATTCAGTCTCGGAACTGTCAAACGAAGTAAAGCCGGGCCGTTATGATTTCGAACATATTCTGTTGATTCCTGAATAATCTCTGAGGCTTCTTCGGGATTTGTTCCATCCCCTTTATAAATTTTGAGATTTTTAAATGAGTACAGGTTATTTGCAATATTTCCACCCGGCGTTTGAAATCTGCTCTCAACCGAAATTCCATAACCATTATCCTCAATAAAAAAGAGAACTGGCAGATTGAGAGTGGTTGCCATCGTCAATGCTGACCAAAATCCATTGGTTGCTACAGATCCATCTCCCCCACAAATCACCGAAATCGCCTGGTTGTATTTCTCTTCTTCTGTTTGTGATAGAAATTGAATCGCCTGCCCATACCCGGCCCCCGGTGTGTATTGAGATCCCACATCACCGGCCAAAGGTAAAACCAGTGGTCCATCTTTGTTTGGCATATTACAGACAACCCCGATATCACGGCCATCACTATATCCTCCCGACTTTGCCATATCTGAGGCAATTGCATCCTCAGCCGACAGACCAAGTGTCAGCATCAGCGGGCGAGACCTGTAATATGCACTCACTGCATCTTTGGGATTCGTTACATTCATTCCAAGCAGAATCTGGACAAGTTCATGCCCCCTTGCTGAAAACTGGTAGAGAATTTTTTTATCCGGAACCAGCTCGTTCTCTTCAATATCATCAATAGCCCGAGATAGAAGCATGAGACGTGCAACCCGTTTCCAGTCAACCTTTTTTTGTTTTTCCGTAGTTTTAGTACTCATGTAACATCTCAATTATTTGGATTTCGTTGCGTCATAAATATTCAAAAAACTCTCTTTAAAATGGTTCATTTCCTGCTCTGTTCCAATGGTTATACGAATGCAATTTGGCAAGCCAAACGCATCTGTTCGTCGAAGAATTACTCCCCGCTGCATCATGTTTTGAGTGAATAATTTGGCCTCATCTTCGTCTTTCAAAATTATCATCACAGAGTTTGAGATAGACGGTAAATAGTTAACTCCATACTCATCAAAAAAATCGTACAGTTTACTTCGTTCTTCATCAACCCGTTGTACACTCTTCTCAATAAAGGCTTGATCTTCCAGTGCAGCAAAGGCCGCTGTTTGTCCCAAGGTAGTTGGTTCAAACGTTAACTTCGTTTTAATCATCTGCTCAATCAGCCTTTCATCTGCAATGGCGTAACCCACTCTCATCCCTGCCAGTCCGTACGCTTTTGAAAACGTCCGGAGTGTTACGACATTCTGCTGCCTGGATTTCAGAGAGTCCGGATAATTCCGTACAGATTGTGCATACTCGTGATAGGCTTCATCCATCACCAAGAGAACATTTTCAGGAATTTTTTCTCGTAATCTCTTGTATTCTTTTTTTGTGATGTAGGTTCCGGTAGGATTATTAGGATTTGCGATGTAAATCATCTTTGTCCTGCTATCCACAGAATGAAGAATGGCATCCACATCAAACCGAAAATCCTTAGTAAGAGATATTTTTTTTAGATGAACTCCTCGAACACCACTTTGCACAAAAAATCCAACAAAAGTAGCATTAGCAGTAATTGCATGCTCATTATCCTTAAAAAACGTTCTGCAAAGAAGGGCAATAATACTTTCTGATCCTGCGGCAAGCAAAACTTCAGATTCCGAAACATTATGAAAATCCGCAATCTTCTTTCTTAAATCACTTGCAAGAGGATCCGGGTAATCTTGAATATCACCTGAAACTTGTTGAATTGCAGTCAAAACATGTTCGCTGCAACCCATCCTGTTCTCATTGGAAGCCAGTTTCGAAATTTGCCGGGGTTGATATCTCTTTCTAACCTCAGCAATAGTACTTCCGGCTTTGTAAGGTTGTAGTAAACGTATATTCTCAGGGACAAAATTTTCAATCTTCATAAGAATCTCATCAGGTTAATGAACCTGATATTTGTGATTTTCTGATTCAACTCTTCCCATAGCAGAAAATCACCATACATATTTAAAATCGGATTTTATGAATGTGCTTTCAAGCTTTATTTCACATTTGAATGATTTCTGCACTATTTTGTAATTGTAAAAAAGCTATTCCTTGAATAAACATTTCATTATGTCTAAGCATATACTAATAACAGGAGCGAGCAAAGGTATTGGAAACGAAACTGCAAAGTACCTTGCTAATCAGAATTGTAGTATTACAGCAATTGCCCGCTCGGAGGATAAACTGAATCAACTCAGAGCATACGCCCCGGAACAAATTTTTCCATTATCCCTTGATATTACTCAAGACGGAGCTGCTTACCAGATAAAAGAACATCTGGAAAATCATCAGCTCGCAATCGACGGATTGATACACAATGCAGGTTTACTAATCAATAAACCTTTTTTGGAACAGTCTGATAAGGATTGGGAACGACAGATATCTGTTAATTTAATGGCTCCGGTCAGGCTGACAAGATCACTTATTTCAATGTTCAATAAGAATTCTCACATTGTAAATATCAGCAGTATGGGTGGATTCCAGGGAAGTGAAAAATTTCCGGGTTTAAGCGCATACAGTACAGTGAAAGGAGCTTTGGCAATTTTAACAGAATGTATGGCACTGGAACTTGCTGATTATAATATAAAAGCAAATTGTCTCTGCCTTGGAGCTGTTCAGACCGAAATGCTTGAAACAGCTTTTCCCGGAATTGAAGCTCCTGTAAACCCAGCAGAAATGGCCCGATATATTGGTGATTTTACCATAAAAGCTGATACATTTATTAACGGTAAAATTTTGCCCATTGCATTGAATAACCCAGAATAAAATAACTGTCCTCTTTTATGAGAAAGTATCTTCTGCTAATATTTTTTACAGGCTTCCTTATCTGTAGTTCATTTTTAAAATCACAGGCACAGTCTGCCAGATTGATTGGTGAAAATATGCTGAATGGCGCTTTGACTGGCACCATACTTGGAACGGCAACTATGGGCCTTCAGAATAGTAATGATTTTACTCCTCTCAGGATTGGTTTGGGTTCCGGAATTATTGCCGGTACCGGACTGGCTATTTATGATGTCTCAACTCTCCCAAAAGGCCAACAGTTTTTTATTTCCGGTTTGTTTAATGATGGAACGAACTCCTCCATTATTATTCTCCTGGACACCATTTATGGAGCCGGTGTGGGAGCCGCTCTTGGGTCAGCCGTGATGCTAATTGGTAATGAATCTATTCTCGACGGTCTCCAGTATGGAGCGAGTATTGGAGCCTGGTCCGGATTTGGAGTAGGACTTGTGGACAGTTTCATCATTGCCGAACGGAATGATGATTTCGTTTCTAATCAACTTTTAAATCGATCCTCACTTTTCCAGGTTGATGGGGAGAACACTTCACTATCTCTTCTTCAGCCAGAAATATTTCAATACATGAGTGCATCCGAAAACTTCCTTGGAGTAGACACTACTCCTGCTTTACAGCTATTTTCGGTTCGAACTTCTTTCTGATATTATTCTCTCACCTTCGCAGTTGCCAGGCTTTTCAAAAGTTCTTTCACTGTATTTGTGTGTCCGGAAATAGAAGGATTAATCCCATCACTCAAGAAATACCACGCTTCGGGTGGATTACCCATTCTGTGTCCCAGAGGGTCCACGATATATCCTTTTTTACCTGTAATTACTTCTCTCACGGCAGCTAAATCCTGATCATTGATATCAAAATCAAAGAGTTCCATCTCATCCAAAAGGCCCGGAATGATTGGTGTAGGTGTAATCCAGACAGGCGGATTCTCAGTTACAGTTCCAATGGCATCTTCAATAGTGGAAAGATTTTCCCATGACTCTGAAAGAGGAATCAACGTTCTATTTTGAAAATACGATGGCCGGATCACATCATACGTACCCAAATTAACAATTACCCAATCGGGTTCATGAGAAAGCACATCGCGATTCATTCTTCGGAGGGCTTCGGAAGTAGTATTGTATGAAAGTCCTGCATTTATGAATGTAAAGTCAGCACCTTCGATAGTTATATCCAGAATGTTTTTAAAAATTTCGAACCATCCCTGAAGGTCATCTGTCGATGAGTCACCAAATGCTACAATCGTATCATCCTTTTCAAATGGAAGCTGATCCACCCATTCAAGTACATCTTCTTCTTTTAATAGTTCGAGGGCAGATTCTTTTGCATTTTCAGCAAAAACTGAACGTAGATTTTGTAACTCATCTACACTGATTCCCATCAATCCTGCAATCGATTCTTCATTTTTAATTCCGGGAAGAAGTGGAAAATGCTTTTCAAGATTTAAAAATTGCAATAAATATTTTTCAAGAGCTTCTTTCTCTTTATCAGTTGCTTTGTGTTCAGACATTTATGTGTTATTTGATAATTTTTTTGCTAATGAAGGGAGCCCAATCGCTGCTGTTTTCTGAATATGCTCCCAATCAGATGTAATTCTCATTTCTGTTTCAGATGGATCAACTAAATATTTTGGAATTCCACTGGGTGAATAGTTCACAAGTCCTGCTGCAGGATACACCGCCAATGATGTTCCAACAACAATAAATATATCAGCTCCTGTAACTTTCTCTGCAGCTTTCTCAATCATCGGGACTGGTTCACCAAACCAAACAATGTTTGGCCGAAGTTGAGTACCATCCGGAGCCTTATCACCCAACTCAATAGGATCTGAACCTATCTCTACGACAATTTCAGGATCATCTTCACTTCTTGCTTCACTTAATAAACCGTGCAAATGTAGTACATTTGTTGAACCTGCTCGTTCATGAAGATCATCTACATTTTGTGTTATTACAGAAACTTCAAACTCCTCTTCAAGATTAGCAATAGCATAGTGGCCCGGATTCGGATCAGCCTTAAAAACCTGTTCTCTCCGTTTATTATAAAATTTCAGGACTTTTCTCTTTATCACGATGCCAGCCATCTATCGATGCGACTTCTTCTATGTTATATCCTTCCCAAAGACCCCCGGCATCTCTGAAAGTAGCTAAACCACTATCGGCACTTATTCCTGCACCCGATAGTACAACAATGTGTGACACTCGTTTAAGTTTTTATGAATTTACAAATTTGAGCCACGAACTACTGTCATCATAATCTTCTATAACAGACCCCGATTCGGCAAAAGAATAAGTTGACAACAGAGAATTGATTTCAGATTTCACAACCTTGAGGCTGTTAGATATCATATCACTGTTAAAACCATTTTCTCCAAGTCTTATCGTCATTTCCATTGAAACCAATCTGCCGAGAGCCCGGCCTAATTGAACCAGTTTTCGCTGAGCCATTTTAAAATCAACATCAAAGTTGAGAGTTTCCTTAAAATGTTCAGCGGAGTTTTCGGTAAGTGAATAATCTTTTAGAAAATTATAGAGATTAGTTTCTTTTGATTTTCTCATCATTTTCAATACAGACTCTGAAATCTGCTGATAGAGTATATCATTGGATCCCTCAAAAATTTGAAACGGGCGGCTGTCTACCATAGCACGACCTGCAATGTGATCTAATCTGTACCCTTTTGCCCCAACAAGCTGTAATAAAGACTGTGATGCCTCATGCATATAATCTGTAACTACACTTTTAATTGAGTTTGCTGCTACATCCATGCGTGATGTATTCTGCTGTAAAGATACATTGGTGCTCGTAAAATAACTCATAGCAGAGCTTATAGTGAAGTATGATTGCAGTCTCGCAAGGCGTTCTTTCACCTGATCGTAATTAAACAGGCTCATACCTCCAACAATCCTGGTCTTACAATGATCCAGAGCTTCATCCATCATACGCTTTAAATGACCTGTACTCATACCAGGGAATTGCAATCTGCTTCTGTGTAAAATATCCAACATCATCGTAACACCGGTAGTTTCTGGCTCCAAACGATGAGATTCCGGAACTTCGATATCGATTTTGTTTTTACCATACGGAAGCATGTAGAGGCCGAGATTATTATAATATTCCTGAACGTCTATGCCCCCATTGGAACTATCGTGAATAAAAAATCCAATATCCCGGCCAAGGT